>JADZDM010000006.1 GCA_020851035.1 Gemmatimonadaceae bacterium
CCGCCCCGCCGTGTTTCATCGCACGCCGTCCATGCCGGACGAGCGTGCGTCAGAGCATCCGTGCGATGACCGCGCCAAGCGCCAGGAACACCAGCGCGAGGAGTCCGAGCGTGACGGGCTGCATCGTGACGCCGGCGTTCGCCACCGGTGCCACCTCACGCGCCACCGGGGTGGACGCCGTGTGCACCGCCGGTGCCGCCACCAGGCGCTGGGCGCCGGCCGGCGGGAGGGCGTTCATGATCTGCGCCGCCACGTGCGCCGGCGTGCGCACGTCCTTCCGCGACGACGCCTCGCGGCTGATCCGCGACCAAAGCTCGGCCTCGGGGGTCAGCTGGTTGTTCGCCAGGCGCGGGGCCGGCGCCTCGCCATCCAGCCAGGCATTCAGGGCCGCCATCGCGCCGTCGTTGCGAAGGGGCACCTCACGATCCGTCAGTGGACGATCACCCAGGGGCTTTGCCGCCGAGGGCTGCGAGATCTCGCGATCGCCGCGCACGCCGTCCGGGTTCGGTGTCATGTCCATGTTCATGCGTACTTCTCCTCGAGAAGAGCCTGCAGCGCTTCGCGTGCACGATGCACACGCATCTTGAGCGCGCCGACGGTAGAGTCGAGCATTTCGGCCATCTCCTCGTACGACCGGCCTTCCACATGCTTCATGATGAAGGCCTCCCGCAGCGAAGGAGAGAGCTGGCCCAGGGCCCAGTCGAGGTCGACGCGGAGCTCACTGCGATCGAGCTCCTCGTCAGGCGTCGTCAGGTGAGACGGCTGATCGTCCTCTTCGTAACTCACATGCGTGCGCCGGATGTTCTTCAACCAGTCCTTGCACCCATTGGCCACGATCCGGAAGATCCACGCATCGAACCGCCCACGCACCTCACCGAGGTGCGAGAACGCCTTGATGAACGAGGCCTGCATGATGTCCTCGGCGACATCAGGACTGCCCGTCATGTTCAATGCATGTCGGTACAGCGGATCGCTGTACTTCGTCACGAGGACCGCGAAGGCCTCCCGGTCGCCCGACAGCACGCGGGCGATGGAGCGGGCATCGATGTCCGCCTGCTCGGCAATGTCAGCCGGAACTGCTTGAGGTGGTGTTTGCACGAGCGCACGATAACTACCGTGCGACTCCCTCGACAACGTTCGGCGTGGCATGACGAGTGTTCCCATGGCACTGTGCAGACGACGCATCCCGGCATCGGTCACAAACGCCTGAGGTGCTGCCGACACTCTCCGCGGACATCCTGCCCTTTAATGGCTCAGTTCGCTTCAATCGCACGCCATCCGTGCGTCCGGACTTCCGCCGTGTGCTCCCCGAGCCGCGGCGGCACACGCCGCACGGTGCCACCGACACTCGACGGCACCCCGGTGAGCGGCGACGCATGCATCCCCTCGAGCGCCTCGGACACGGTCCGCACAAGACCCACCGGCACGCCGGCCGCGCGACAGTCACGCACCCAGTCTGCCGCGGTTCGCTGCAGCAGGATGGCCTGCAGGGCCGCGACGCACCGGTCCCGGTCACGGACCCGACCGGCGTTCCGCAGCCACGCAGCCTCGTGCGTGATCGCCGGATCACCCAGCAGTGCGCACAACGCCTCCCACTGGGCATCGCTGCCGACGGCGATCACGAGGGGGCGATCGGCGGCCTGGAAGAGCTGGTACGGAACGAGGTTGGCGTGGGCGTTCCCCCAGCGCCCCGCCTCCTGCCCCGACACGAGCGTGTTCTGCGCCACGTTCACGAGCGCGGCGGCGGCGGAGCCCGTGAGGGTGAGCGTGAGGCGGCGCGTGCGAGGCGGACCACCGCGGCCACCCACGAGCGCCGCCAACACCGCGATCGCGGCGTCCTTGCCCGTGAGCACGTCCACCAACGCCACGGCTGTCTTCATCGGCGCACCGCCGGGATCACCCGTGACGCTCATCCACCCGGCCTCTGCCTGCACGGCGAAGTCATACCCGGGCCGGGCGTGATCGCCATCATATCCGCGTATGGAACACCATATCAGCCTTGGATTCTCGGACAGTAACCGGTCAGCATCAAGCCCTTTACGCGTCAATGCGCCAGGGAGGAAGTTCTCGATCACGACATCGGCCTCCGCGATGAGGCGCAGGAGGAGGGCACGGTCCTCGTCGCGGTCCAGGTCCGCTGCCAGCGAGCGCTTGTTCCGGTTGATGCTCATGAAGTAGGCCGATTCGCCACGCGCGTCGAAGGGTGGTCCCCACCCGCGCGTGTCGTCGCCAACACCCGGGCGCTCCACCTTGATGACGTTCGCGCCGAGGTCCCCGAGGATCATGCTGCAGAGCGGACCGGCGAGAACCCGGCTCATATCGAGCACATTGATGCCTGAAAGCGGCGATGATGTCACGTTAATGACGTGTTGAAGGTGCTATTTCCGCGATCGATGTGCATGCTACGCGTGCCGGTGTAGGGTGTTCGTGTATTGCGTTTTCTGCCTGACGGACTATTATCTGTCTGTTGTCATTCAGCCGCGTCGCGCATCCAGGCGCTGACGTGGCGATTCGCTTTATCCGACGCGCCGTTCCGGGACCTCGAGTCCGACACGACGGCGCCCATCAATCTGTATGGAACCCATGACTCCCGACGTGCCCGTTGCTCCCGCGGAGGTTGCGGCGCCGGCCCCGGCGCCCGTGAAGCGCAGCCCCGGTCATCGCGGCACGGACATTCGCGACACCGTCGCTGAAATGACCGCGCGCGCGAACGAAATCCAGTTCGAGGCCGGCAGCAAGATGGCGAATGCGCTCCGGAACATCGTTCGTGCCGCCATCGCCGACACCGAGCTGAGCCTCGAGAGCACACGTGACGTCGTGGACTACTTCCGTCGGCGAGCCCTGATGTCCACCGAGGACGCGCAGGGGTTGCTGGACGAAGTGGCCGAGTACGCTTCGAAGCGCAAGCCCGTCGAACCGCCGCCGGGGAAGACGCCGCCGGGGAAGCCCACTGCGGCGAAGGTGCAGCCATTGGCCAGCCTGGCCGAGTCGCTCGCCTTGCCCGTGACACCGGTCATGAACGCCGGCCGACCCACTGCCGGACCACCGACGATCTCGTCGCCGGCGCCCGCCCCGGTCAAGGTCGCCCCGCCGACTCCGATCCCGGAGCCGACCGTCATCCCGCTGGCCCAGACCTCGATCGCCAAGGGCGCCAAGGCACCCGCCGCCAAGCCAGCCGCCCCGGCCAAGGCTGAGGCAGCTCCGGCCGCGAAGACTGCCGCGAAGACCCCAGCCGCCAAGACTGCAGCCCCGGCCAAGGCTGCTGCGGCTCCCGCCGCGAAGTCCGCATCGGCTCCCAAGACGCCCGCGGCCAAGGCGGTTCCTGCAGCAAAGGTCGCAGCAAAGGTCGCAGCGAAGGCACCGGCAAAGGCACCCGCCAAGGCCGCCGCCAAGACTCCGGCCAAGGCGCCCGCGAAGAAGAAGTGAGCCGTGCCATCGTGCGGCGACCATCGCCGCGCCTGGTGTCCACTGCCCGTCGTGCCTCGAGCGCGACGGGCAGTGTCGTCCGGGGCCGCCATCGGGTCGCTGGGGCTGCTGCGTGGCGACGCCTGCGCCCTCCCGCCCCCATTGCCCCGGCTCCGAGCGCCATGCCGCCCCATCTCTCCCACCCGACGTGACGCGCCCTGCCATTGTCGCCAGCGCGCCGGCGCGTGTCGACCTGGCCGGCGGGTGGACGGACGTCGCGCCGTACACGACGGAGCAGGGTGGCGCGGTCTGCAACGTCGCCATCGAGATGCGCGCGACCGCGACGGTCACCACACGCCCGGCCGGGGGGGCGACCGCGCCGGACGAACCGCTCGTGCGCGCCGCATGGGAACGTGCCGGGTGCCCTGACGTCGGCATCAGCCTGCGGTCCGACATTCCCGTGGGGTCCGGGCTCGGCGGTTCGTCGTCTGCCGGCGTGGCGCTCGCGGCGGCACTGGCCGCGTGGCGGCACGCCACCCTCTCGTTGCATGAGCTCGCCGAGTTGAGCCGGCGCACCGAGACCGAGACGCTGGGCGTGCCCGGGGGTTGTCAGGATCACTTCGCAGCCGCGTTCGGCGGGGCGCTGCTGCTCACCTGTGGCGCGACCACGGACGTGGAAACGTTGCCGTTGGGCGAGACCGCCATCGCCGCGTTCGAGGCGCGCGCCCTCGTCGCGTTCACCGGTGAGTCGCGCATGTCCGCGCGCACCATCTCCGCAGTGCTGGACGCCTATCGCGCGGGGGAGGAGCGGACCTGTGCGTCGCTGGCGGCGATGAAGCGGCTGGCCCCGCTGCTCGCCGACGCGCTCCGGCGCGGCGACATCGACCGGCTTGGCGTGCTGCTGGCGGACCAATGGACCGCACAGCGCGCCTTGCACGACACCATCACCACGCCGCGCATCGACCGGATCGTCTCGGCGGTTGCCGAGGCCGGGGCGCTCGGCACCAAGGCGCTCGGTGCATCGGGGGGCGGGTGTGTGCTCGTGATCGCCCGGGCCGATCGCGTGGACGCGGTGCGGGACGCGCTCGCGGCGCAGGCCACGCTGCTGCCGGTGCGGGTGGCGCGCACCGGCGTCACGATTCACACGCCCGAGGTCCAGTCCTGATGCCGATCCGACCGGGCGATGTCCGCGCGCTCACCGAGACGTTGGTGCGGATCGATTCGCGGAATCCCACGCTGGTGCCGGGCGCGCCGGGGGAGTCGGGGTGTGCGCACGTGCTGGCGGAGGTGCTGGGCGGATGGGGGTTCCGGCTCGAGTGGCAGGAGGTGCGAGACGGTCGTGCGAACCTCCTGGCGCGCATTGGCGCCGCGGCGGCGGGCGCGCCGGTGCTCATGTTCAACGGGCACCTGGACGTCGTCGGCGTGGACGGCATGGATCACGCGCCGTTCACTCCCGAGATCCGCGGTGACCACCTCTACGGCCGCGGATCCTGCGACATGAAGGCGGGAGTGGCGGCGATGAGCGTGGCCGCGTGGCAGGCCGCACAACGCGGGATCCGCGGCGAGATCGTCGTGGCGGCGGTGATCGACGAGGAGTTCGAGTCGCTGGGAACACGAGCGATGCTGGAGCGGGGCACCCGCGCCGACGTGGCCGTGGTGACGGAGCCGACGCGACTGGCGATCTGTCCCGCGCACCGCGGGTTCGTCTGGCTCGAGTTCACGCTCACCGGCCGCGCCGCCCACGGCAGCCGCTACGACCTCGGCGTGGATGCGATCCAGCATGCCGCGCAGCTGCTCGGCGCGCTGGAGCGGTTCCAGCAGGTGGTGCTCCCCACGCGCACGCATCCACTGCTCGGCCGGGCGTCACTGCATGCGTCGACGATCGCCGGGGGGGTGGGCTGGAGCACGTATCCAGAGCGCTGCGTGCTGCGGGTGGAACGCCGCACCGTGCCCGGCGAGACCACTGCGTCGGTGCTGCACGAGGTGGAGGGGCTGCTCGCCTCCCTGCGCAGCGCGGATCCGGCGTTCCGGGCGACCGTGCGGGTGGACACCGCACAGGGCCCGAGTGACGTGGCGGTGGATGCGCCGCTGGTGACCCGCCTGTCTGCCGCGCACGCCGCGGTGCGCGGCAGCGTGCCGCCCGTGGAGGGGCTCAGCGCGTGGACCGACGCCGCACTGCTCAACGATGCCGGCATCCCGGCGGTCTGCTTCGGGCCCGGCGATATTGCGCTGGCACATGCCGCCACCGAATACGTGCCGCTGCCGGAGATCGACGCGGCGACGGCCGTGCTGACGGCGTTCGCCCTCGATTGGTGTTCCTGACCCTTGCTGCCACGGACCTGCCGGTGACTGCTGCACAGTATGACAAGCTCGAACGGGCGATCGTGGACCGTGCGCGTGTGGCGCTCCGCGTCAACGGCGCCGAACTGGTGGTGATCCCGGAGAAGATCCAGACCACGCAGGGGCGCGAGCTGCTGGTGACGCAGAACCCCTCGAGCGGGCTGCCGCTGCTGATCCCGATCGACACCATCGAACGGCTCGAGGTGGTGCGGTGAGTGCACGCTACCCGCTGGTGGCCGTGTATGCGGACGAGAGCTGCCTCGGCAACGGCAAGGCGGGCGCCACGCCGGGCGGCGCCGGGGGGCTGGTCGAGTACCAGCTCCGGAACGGCGATCTCGTCTTCCGGGACTTCTGGATCAGCGAGCCAGACACGACGAACAACCGGATGGCGCTCCAGAGCGTGATCCAGGCCTTCACACACCTGTCGGCGAAGGGCGAGCGGCTGAGCGTGGTGTTCACGACCGACTCGCGCTACCTCGTCGACGGCATGACGAGCTGGGTGCATGGCTGGTCGCGAAAGCAGTGGCGGAAGGCCGACGGCAAGCCGGTGGAGAACCTCGCGCTCTGGCATGCGGCGTTGCAATCGGTGACCGCCGGTGGTCATGAGGTGGAGTGGCGGTGGGTGAAGGGGCATGCCGGCCACGTGCAGAACGAGTGGGCCAACCACCTTGCGACCACCGCCGCTGCGAACCAGACCCTCTCCGACGGCCTGGTCGACTCCGGGTTCTCCGCCTGGATGGAGACCAATCCGCTGGCCGTCCGCCGCAGCGGACCACCCGCCCTGTTTCCCACGGCGTCGGCGTTCGTGCCGGCGCGGCCCCTTCCCGTCACGTGACGCCCCCCTATTCTGCTGAGATGAACGTCGATCCCGCCGTCCTCGACCGCATCTTCGACCGACTGGTCCGCACGCTCTCTGCCGGCGGCCCCGACCAGCTTCGCGCCCCGTTCACGATTGCCGACATCGTGCAGGCCTTCGTGCCGTATCGGACCTACCGGCATGAGCTGGGCGTGGACACCCTGCAGGACTACGAGCATGCCGTGCTCGAACTGCTCGGCGGCGAGCGCCCGATGCTCGAGTGCGACCCTGATACCGTGGCCGCCATCCGGAAGGAGCTGGCGTCGCCGGATCCCGACACGGCGCTGCTGCGCCGGCTCCAGTCGGTGCAGGTGCGGATGGGCGCGATCCGCATGCCCGTGGTGGCAGATCCCGCCCCGTCCTCACCACGTGCCGAGACGCCACTCCCGCTCATTGCGGTGACGGAGGCCGACCAGGACTCGCTGCGCGACATGGTCTCGGACGCGGTGGCGTTCGGAGGCGCCATCGATCGCGGGGAGTACGTGCCGGTGCCCGAGAGCGACCTGGGTTCGGCCGCGCTGCCGGCCGTGGAGGTCGTGACATCGGCGGACGGGGCCACGGATGCCGCGGCGGGCACCGCGCCGCCAGCGCCTGACCTGGCCGACGGCAGCGCTGAGCGCGGCGTGGTGGCCGCCGAGGCGGACAGTGCGCAGGCCGACGGCGCGGAAACACTCCCTGCGGCCGCCGCGGTGGCGACGCCCGCAGCGGTCGTCGTGACCGAGCCTGTGACTGAGCCCGTGACCGCGCCTGCGCTGCCATCACTCGCGGGGCTCCGGCAACTGATCGCCGAGCCCGCCCCCGTGACCGCACTCCAGGCCGTGCACGGCGTGACGATCGCGAGCGCGCAGACGGTCTCGCGCATCACCCCGTTGACGATGCCGTCGGTCTACGGCGACCCGATCGACTTCCGCGGCGTGCGGCACGCCCCGGTGGACGCAGGCGGCGTGATCTTCCTCTTCGGCATGATCGCGCGCGAGCTCGGCTTCCACGTGGAGGCGATGACCAGTGGCTTCCCGCGCTGCGAGGCGAAGCGCCAGCTCGCACCGGGTCGCTGGGCGCGGGTCCGGATCGACTTCGAGCTCGAGAGCCGACAGTTCCGCGACGCCGGCCGGAACCCATCGTCATGTGACGTGGTGGTCTGCTGGCGTGACACCTGGCCAGACCGCCCGGCGACCCTCGAGGTCCTGGCGCTCGAGCGCATCATCTCGACCCTCCCGGCCCGCGAATGACTCCCAAGCCACCGAAGGCGACCACCGATCGCGGTGGCCCCTGCCCGTACTGCACCAACCCGTTGCCGACGGGTCGTGCGATCTCGTTCTGTCCACACTGCGGCATGAACGTGGTGGTGGCACAGTGCCCGGCCTGCAGCAGTGAGGTCGAGCCGGGCTGGCACTACTGCGTCACCTGCGGTCGTGACGTGAGCGCGCTCCCGCAGCCGTCGTCCGGGCCGCAGGCACCGTAGTCCGGGGGTGCGCGGTGCACCGCGCGTGGCGCGACGTCAGTACGTGATGGCGCAGCCGCCGAGTGACAGGCCGGCGGCAAGGCCGAAGAGGAGCACCCGATCCCCCCGCACGATCCGGCCGGCGGCAATGGACTCGGCGAACGCCAGCGGAATCGATGCGGCGATGCAGTTGCCGCGTGTGGCGAGGTTGGTGATCACCTGCTCCTCGCGGAAGCCGAGCCGCTTCCATCCCAGCTCGATGCCATGGCGGCTGGCCTGGTGCGGCACCACTGCGGCGATGTCGGAGCGTGTCCAGCCGGCGCCGTCGCAGACACCGTCGATGAACGGCAGCAGCAGCGGCGCCGCCTTGCGGAAGAGGGACGGGCCGCGCATCGCGAAGAGGTTGTCACCGCGGGTAGTGGCGGGATCGTTGGGGTGATGCAGCGTGCCGCCGCCGCGGATCTGGCTCAGCTCCGCGCCACTGTGCCAGGTGCGGAGGTGCACACCGTGCAGCGCGCTGCCAGTGCCGGACGCCGGGGACACCACCACGGCCGCCGCCGCATCGCCGAACAGCACCGCGCTTTCCGGCTCATCGGGGTTCAGGCTGCGGCCAGCGTTCTCGCTGCTGAACACGAGCACATGTCGATGCGCCCCGCCGCAGACGAGGCGGGCTGCGACATCGAGTGCGGCGAGGAAGCTGAGGCAGGTGGCGTTCACGTCGAAGCAGGCCGTCGCACCCTCCGGCGCGCCCAGTTCGCGCTGGACGAACACCGCCGTGCAGGGGATCGCCTGCTGCGGCGTGCTCGATGCGCCGATGATCGCGGTCAGGTCGCGGGCGTCGAGGCCGGCCATCACCAGCGCATCACGTGCCGCGGCCGCCGCCATCATGGCAGCGCTCTCGCCGGTGCAGCGCCGCCGCTCGCGCACCCCGGTGCGATCGAAGATCCAGCCCGGCTCGAGTCCGAGCTGCGACTCGAGCTCCGCATTCGTGACGATGCGCGACGGCAGGTAGCAGCCGATGCCGGTGATGCGCACCGGCAGTGCGGTGGTGGTCGGCGCGGACGTCACGCCGCCACCCCGGGCGTCGCCGCACGCCAGGTGCAGGTGACACGTCGACGCTTGGCGCCCGCTGCCGGCGGCTGCACTCCGTGCACCACCGTCACGGCGCCGGCATGACACCCGTATCCCCGGAGCACCGCGGTCACTGATGCCTCGACCGCGCGTGCGACCGGGGCGAGCGGGGTGCCGGCGCGCACCTCGACCTCCACCCGCAGCGCCCCCGGTGCGTCCTGCACGGCGCGATACTCCGTGATCCGGTCGTCGGCGAGCAGCACCATGCGCCGGATGGCATCCGGGAACACCACGCGCAACGTCTCGTCACGCTGCGGGAACCAGCAGAGGTCATCCTGCCGCCCCTCGATCGCGGCGATCCGCTGCCACGCAGACCCGCAGGCGCACCGCTCGGCGGAGAGGTGCAGGACATCGCCAAGCCGGTAGCGGACGATCGGCTGCGTGCGGCGCCAGAGATCGGTCAGGATCGGCGCCACCCGTTCCGGCTCCGTCGGGGCGAGCGGTTCACACTGCACCACCATCACGTCCTCCTGCACATGAAGCACGTCATGCCGGCAGCTCACGGCCACCAGCCCCTCGGTGCACTGGTACACTTCGCCGACGGGGGCCTGGAACGCGGCGGCGATCGACGCGCGATCCTGCGGCTCGATCACCTCGGCCACCGAGACGAGGCGCGCGGGTGTCGCGCGCAACGCGTTCCGCCGCCGCGCATCGGCGAGCAGGCCGAGCAGCGACGGCGGTCCCACGATGAGCTGCGGGCGGAACTCGTTCAGCGCGGCGACCACACCGTCCAGCGGCTGCATCAGGTCGAAGAACCGGAACTGCACCACACTCGACGTGCGCTCGTAGAGCCGGCTGTTCGCGCGCAGGAAGAAGGCCACGCGATGGCCGGGACGCAGGTCCGGGATCGCACGGGCGAGGATGGTTCCGGCCCACCGCGTCTGCTCGGCCGGGCTGACGACGAACAGGCCGCGGTGCCCCGACGTGCCGCTGGACAGGCCCACCGTGCAGCCACGCACGGTGGCGGAATAGTCACCGCGTGCCTCGGCATCGAGTGCCACGCGCATCGCCTCGTCGCGCGGGATGCCGGTGGTCGTGAAGCCGTCGAACGACTCCATCATCAGGCGCTTGTCCACCAGTGGGAACTCACGCCACTGTGACGCGGGCCGCGTGCCCCAGTGTGCGGCGTGGAACGGGCTGTTGGCGCGGACGTGTGTGACCAGCGCGGCGGCGCGCGCATCCTGCCAGGCGCGCAGCCGGTCGCCGTGCAGCGTCGCGGCGCGCCATCGGGCGCCGAGATACGCCCCGATCACGTCGAGGCGCGTCACGAGCCGGCGGCCCAGCGCAGGGTGTCGGGACAATGGGTCGGCAGGATGGTGCACGCGGGACGGGCCGCCGCAAAGCGGCGCAGCGCATCGAGTGTCGCGACCAGTTCCGTCAAGTCGTCCTGCATCAGGCGCGTGATCGGGTGTGGTGGTCGCAGCTCGCGATAGGCACGCGTGGACCAGGCACCATCAGCGCAGAGCAGCACGTCGCCGGTGTCGGTGCGGAGCATGGCGCCAAGCTGGCCGCGTGCGTGCCCCGGCAGTGGCACAAGGCGAACGCTGCCGTCGCCGAGGAGGTCGTGGGTGGCGCCGAGCGCCGGCAGTGCCTCGCCGGCGAAGGCGTCGATCACGGTGGCGCGGCGGTCGAAGTCGGCGGGAAAGAGCTGCTGGACGATGCCACGACGCACCGCGTCGACACCACGCGCCCGCCGCTGCAGCGCCAGCGCGGCACCGCTGACCACGAACCGAGCGGCGGCGAAGTCGAGGAGGCCGGCAACATGGTCGGCATGCAGGTGCGACACGATCACGGTCCGCACCTCGTGCGCGGCGACGCCTGCCCCGGCCAGCTGCGCCACCAGCGGCATGCCGATGGTGGTGGGTGTGGCCAGTGCATAGATGCGGGCGGGCCAGGTGCGGAAGGCATCCAGCAGGCGTGGCGCGTACCCCGTGTCGAACAACAGCGGACCGTGGCCCGGATGCTCGATGAGGAAGGCCGGCGCGTGACAGCGCGCCTCGTGCCACCCCGTCCCGCGCGCGATCAGGCCGGCGCGCGCAACGCAGTAGCCCGTGTCGAAGGCACGAACCCGCACCGTGGTGCTCATCGCCCGATCATATGGCCAGCCACCGGGTGCGCAGCGCGTCGATGGTGCGCGCGACGCCGTCGGTGGAACTCACGCGTGGCATGTACCCGAGCAGCGCCCGCGCGCGACCGATGTCGCAGGTCTGGGTGCGTGCCAGGATGAGGGCGGAGTAGCGGGTGAGGAGCGGCTCACGGCGCGTGACCGCCGCGACGACCTCCATCGCGGCCGCAGCGGCCAGCGCGGTGCGCACGGAGAGGATGCGCGACGGGTACGGCAGGCCGGCGCCGGTCAGCAGTTCGCGGATCAGGGACCAGAGCAGCACGTGCTCACCACCGGTGATGAGGAAGGTCTCGCCGATGCCCTGCCGGGTGTGCAGCGCGCACTCCACGGCCTGCACGACATCGTCCACGTGCGTCACGTCGACGCGATTGCGACCGTCACCCACCTGCGGCAGGCGCCCCGCGCTGGCGGCGCGCAGGAGCCGCGGCACCAGCGAGCGATCCCCTTCCCCGTAGATCGCCTTCGGGCGCAGGATGATGCACTCGAGGTCACCCGGCGTCGCCCGCACGCGCAGCTCGGCCTGCTGCTTGGTCTCGGCGTAGCGGCTGCTGAAGTGGCGCGGATACGGCGCCGAGTCGCTGAGGTCGTGCTGGTCCCGTCCATCGAAGAGCACGGCGGGGGACGAGATGTGGACCAGGCGACGGACGCCGGCGGCACGGGCGGCGGCGATGACATGCTCGGTGCCGATGACGTTGGTCGCATGGAACTCGGCTCGCGGTCCCCAGGGGGCGGAGAGCGCCGCCGCGTGCACGATGGCGTCGCACCCGGCGGCGGCGGCGGTCAGGGTGGGCAGGTCACGCAGATCGCCCAGGCACGGCGTGATGCCGGGGGCCGAGGGCATCCGGCTCCGCTGCCGGCCGTGCGCACGCACGGCGATGCCCTGCGCGGCCAGGGTCCGGCAGGTGTGGCTGCCGAGGAAGCCGGAGGCGCCGGTGACGAGGACCGTTCGGAGTGTTGGGCTCACGAGCCGATGATACCCGGCTTCGCCCCTGGCGGACCCATGCGACGGCGACGATCGGTGCTCAGGCGATGGTCCGGCTCAGGCGCTGGAGGGTGTGCGAGGCGACGCGGGGACCATCCACGTCACCATCCGCGGCATCGCGGAGCAGGCGGGCGGCGAACTCCATCTCGAAGATGGCGAGCAGCGCGTGCAATGCCCCGCCGCCGGAGCCGTAGCCCTCGAGGTATGCCTTGCGGGCCTCGCGTTCCCAGAGCCAGGCGATCTCGAGCGCCTTGTCGTCGCCGCCGGCCAGCCTCGCGGCCTCCGCGGCCGATTCGGCGATCGAGACGAGGACGCGCGCGACATCGCGCCAGGGGGACTGCGGGGCGAGGCGTTCCTCGTCGGGGAGGCCGGGATCGCCGTCGAATTCGACGACGGTGAGGTGGCGGGGCGGCGTGATGAGGACGGCGTCGAGCGTGAGGGATCCGTGGATGCGCTGGATGATGCCCGGGGCACTCTCGGCCGCGGCAGCGAACTGCTGCAGCCGGGCCGGCAGCAGCGGGAGGGCTGCCTGGAGCAGCCGGTCCTTGCTGTCGACGGCGCCGTCGGCGCAGAGGGTGGTGGCCTGATCGAGGGCGGTCCAGGTGCGCGCGACCCAGGCATCGACGTCGGCCGCGCCGGCGGGTTCGGCGCCGACGAGCACGCCTTCGGCGAAGGGTCGACCGAGTCCGGCGTGGAGCTCGCGGGTCGCGACACCGACGGCGCGGACGTCGTCGAGGGCAGACGCCTGGAGTGACGGGTCACCGTCGAGGGCACGCCGGAGCCGGCCGACGACGACGGATCGGACGGTTGCGGTTCCGTCGGCGAGCGTTTCCAACGCGGCACTGGCGCTACGCTGTCCTGACGGCGACCTCAAGATGGCGCTTCCGAGTAGTGCCGGAGCCACCTGTGCCACCGGCACGCGTTCCAGATGGCGCAGCAGGTCCAGCTCCGCCTGTCCGCCCCGGGTCAGCCGTCTGTAGAGGATGGCCACTCCTGCCGGCTCGAACAGCACCACGTCATGTCGCCGGCCGGCGAGCTGGCGGGAGGCCTGCGTGACCGAGCGGCTGACTGCAGAGCGTTCCGGCGTGGCCACCCACTCCCAGCCGTCGGCGCGCAGCACAGCCCCTGCCGAGAGCGCTTCGCGAAGCCAGGTGCGGAGGTCAGGATCCGCCCATGCCGACGCCAGCGTCCAGAGGACGGAGCCGGCGGCATCGCGCTCCTCGTGCAGCACGCGAGCCCCCTCCGGCGCCGGGCCAGGCCAGCGGCGCAACGCTGCCTGCGCCAGGGTGCCGTCGCCGCCCGTGAAGGAGACCGGCGCCTCGAACACGCAGAGTGCCGCATGCCCTGCACCACCCGGGAGCGCAAACGCGGCCTGCAGCGTGCGATGGAGTGGCGTGCCGTCGCTGCCCAGCGCCACGCGATCGGCGAACCAGGCCGTCCACGCCTCGGGCGGCACCGACGCGAGCGCCGTCAGGAACGTGGGGTCCAGCGACTGGCCGATGCCTCCAGCGGCGGTCATGCGCACTCCCGTTGCCAGGCACCGAGGCTGGCGTCCTGGGTATCATCCGGATTGAACGTACGCACCGATCCGGAGCGACCGTCCACCGGAATCGCTGCGAGGCGACGTACCGCCCCGCCGGCACTTCCCAGCGCCGGCGGGCTTCCTTCCAGACCTGACACCCGGCACACCGCATGGGCACGCAAGGCACTGCCACCGACGTCGTGATCCTTTCCGCCGTGCGCACCCCGTTCGGCACCTTCGGGGGCACCCTGCGTGACCTGTCGGCAGTCGACCTGACGGTGGCGGCGGCGACGGCAGCGATGGAACGTGCCGGCGTGCAGCCGGCCGACATCGGCCACTCCATCTTCGGCAACGTCATCCAGAGCACCACCGACACGGTCTATTTCGCGCGGCACGTCGCACTCAAGGCGGGATGTCCGATCGAGGTCCCGGCACTGACGGTGAACCGTCTCTGCGGCTCGGGGTTCCAGGCGATCATCTCCGGGGCGCACGAACTGATCACCGGCGATGCCGATGTCTGCCTGGTCGGTGGCGGCGAGAGCATGTCCACCGTGCCCCACGCGGCCCGCGGGTTGCGCTGGGGACTGCCGTACGGCGCCTCGCCAAAGCTCGAGGACCTGCTGTTCGACGGGCTGACGGATTCCTGGTGCCAGACGCCGATGGGCATCACGGCGGAGAACCTCGAGGCGGCCTATCATCTCGGGCGCGCTGCCGCCGACGAGTTTGCGCTGCGCTCGCAGCACCTGACCCGCGATGCGTGGGCGAACGGCCTGATCCGGGACGAGATCGTGCCCGTCCCGGTGGTCGACCGCAAGACACGGCAAGTGGTGCCGTTCGCGCGCGACGAGCATGCGCGTCCGGAGAGCACGTTCGAGTCACTGACGAAGCTGAAGCCGGTGTTCCGCCCCGACGGTGTCGTCACCGCCGGAAACGCCAGCGGGTTGAACGACGGTGCCGGGGCGCTCGTCATCGCGAGGGCGGACTGGGCGCGCGAGCGCGGCCTGCGCCCGCTGGCGCGACTGGTGAGCTGGGGCGTGAGCGGCGTGGAGCCACGCATCATGGGGATCGGCCCCGTCTCGGCCGCCCGCATGGCGCTGGGGCGTGCCGGCCTGACGCTGGACCAGATGGACCTGGTCGAGGTCAACGAAGCCTTTGCGACGCAGGCGCTCGCCGTGCAGAAGGAGTTGGGCATTCCATTGGACAAGTTCAACCTGCACGGTGGAGCCATCGCGATCGGACATCCCCTCGGTGCGAGTGGCGCGCGCATCGCCGCGCACGTCACACATGCCCTGCGACTGCTTGGCAAGAAATACGCCCTTGGCTCCGCCTGCATCGGTGGTGGCCAGGGCATCGCCGTCGTGATCGAGTCGCTGTCGTGAATCCCCGGGGTCGGGATTTCCGTTCTGTGAGCAGTGGCCGCAGCCGATGGCGTCGGCATGAAGGTAGAACGCCGGACTGGAGCACCAATTCCCACCGCCGCAATCCGTACCGTGCCTGACGACCGTTCAGAGGTTACCGTCGCTGCCCCGTCATCGGTCCAGCCACTGCTCGATCGCGCCGCGATGGAGCGGGTGCTGGCGCGCGCCGCTGAGCTCGCGAACCAGGGTTCGGACGCACCCGATGGCATGAGCGAGGCGCAGCTCCTCGAGATCGCGAAGGAAGTCGGGCTGTCCGCCTCGACGATCAAGCAGGCGCTGGCCGAGGAGCGCACGCGCGTCATGCTCGCGGAGGAGACGGGGTTCGAGGCGCGGGTGATGGGGCCCGCCGCGGTGAGCGCCACGCGCGCCGTGCCGCACGCCCCCGAGGTGGTGCTCGCGGCCCTCGACGAATGGCTGCGCGCGGAATACCGCCTGATCCCGAAGCGCCGCTACGACAACCGGCGCACCTGGGAGAAGCGGCATGGCATGTTCGCCGAGCTGGATCGCAACCTGCGCGGCAACCAGGCGGCCGCCTCGCTGATGCGCGCCACCGAGGTCGCGGCAACGGTGAGCCCGATCGGTGACGGTCGCACGGCGGTGCGTCTCGACGCCGACATCAGCCATGTGCGCAGCCAGCACAAGGCGGGGGGCATCGGCCTCGCGATCGGTGGCATCGCGATCGGCACGGTGCCGGTGATCATCGGCGCCGTGCTCGCACCGCTGACGATGCTGCCGCTGTTCATCGCCCTTGGCACGCTCCCCGGCGTGGGCATGGGCATCGGGGGGTGGACGATGCTGAAGGCACACCGGAAGCAGGCGGAGCGTGCGCAGCTTGCCCTCGAGCAGATCCTCGACCGCCTCGAGCACGGCGCCCTGCCCCGCGGCGCACTGGCCGGCGGAGCCACACCGCTGCTGTCCGAGACCATCACCGCGGTGGCGCAGGGCGTGCGCGACGTGGCCAAGGCGATGCAGGACTCACGCCGCCTGCGCTGACCGGCTCCGTCACCTGCAACTGCCCTGACGCACAGGCGCAAAGGACGCCACGAACGCACAGCGATCGTTTCGCGAGGTGTCGCACGCATGCGCCATGCGCCATGCGCCATGCGCATCGTACTTGAGGGCAACTGCGGTGGCTCCTGCAGTTCCCCTCAGTGTGTCCGGTACTCGTGCAGCCCGGAGATCGCCAGCCGGGTAGTGCTGCTGTTCTTCGCGTCCTTCGCGACTTTGCGTCGTGCGGTTGCTGTTGTCGTTGCTGTTGCCGTTGCTGTTGCCGTTGCTGTCCCTGTCAGGTGCCAGCCAGCACGAACGCCCGGAGCTTGACGCGTTCCACCAGCCAGCGCACGGCACGATTGCTGCCGACGAGGATGGGAGCGAGGACGAGCAGCGACTTCACTTCCCGGCGCGTGATCTTCACCACGCCGCCGTGCTGCAGCATGGCGCGGGTCTGCGTGAGGTCGCGCAGCGTGGCGAAGGCGAACAGCAGCGGCCAGACGCAGAAGGTGCGGATGCTCCAGGCGCGACGCGGCACCATGAGCAGGTAGCGCACGGCATCCTCGAGGTCGGCCCAGGCCAGCTTCACCAGGTCGGTGAGCGCCGCGTGGTTGGCGTGCGAGTGGGCGGGCGAGAGGATGGTGGCGTGCCCGCTGCCGTGCGCGCGCAGGGCATGTTCGGGGATGTAGATCGAGTTCTCGTGCTCGGCGTCGGCGGCGACGTCCTTGAGGATGTTGACCGTCTGCAGCGCCTCGCCGAATTGCCGGCTCTTCTCGCGGAGCCGGCGGTAGACCGTCTCGCTCACGGCGTGGGAATGCTCGTGCCAGAGGTCGGTGAGCATGTACCCCACGGTGCCGGCCACGTAGTAGCAGTACTCCTTGTACTCCTCGATGGTCTGGATCCGGATGCCGTCCGGGTAGAGCAGGACGAACTTGCGCATGCCCCGGGTCATCTCGGCGACCCAGCGGTGGACATGCCGCTGCGTCCCCACGGGCAGGGCGCCGAAGAGGGCGAAGACGCGGTCGGTCCCGCCGCTGAGCTCGACGTGGGCGGCGTCGCCCGGCCAGGAGGCCAGGTCGGCGGCGAGTGCCGCGGCGGACGCTGGATCGTCAAAGCCGTGCAGGAAACGATCGAGCGTCGCCGCCTTGACCAGGGCATCGCGTTGTGGCGCGTCCTCGATCGTGTCCGCGATCCGGCAGAGCAGGTAGGCGGCCAGCACGGCGCGGCCCAGCTCGCCCGGCAGCACACGCACGCTGAGCGCGAACGTGCGGGAGACGCGGGGCAGGATGTCGCGGCACCAGCGCTCCACCTCGCGGGGAACGGGGCGCATCGAGAAGGCTGGCGGTTCGGCAGGGGGATCACCGGCGCCTGCCAGTTCCCGAAACTCGTGTGAGAGCACAGTCAATATATGGTTGCACGCAGCGCCCGACGCCACGCAAAGACGGTCCGCCCCTCTACACAAGTGTCGGCAGGTGGTGCATCTATCGGCGTGATGACACCACAGGGTTTCCGCGGCACCTTCCGCGACGATGACGACGCACGCGGCGTGTACTCGGAGGCGGCCGGCATCGCACGCATCCTGCCCCGCGCCGTGGCGGTGCCGGCGGACGAAGCCGATGTCGTGACGCTGGCCGCATGGGCCCAGGCCACGCACACCCCGCTGGTCCCGCGCGGTGCGGGGTCGTCGATGGCGGGCGCCGCGATCGGCGACGGCGTGGTGGTGGACACCACCCGGCTGGCAACCATCGGACCCATTGATCCGGAGACGAAGCGCCTCTGGGTGGGCCCGGGCGCGGTGCGCGACGACGTCAACGCCGCGGCGAATGCGGCCGGCCTCTGGTTCCCGGTGGACCCCTCGAGCGGCCCCTGGGCGACGATCGCCGGCATGGTCGCCACCAACGCGGCCGGTCCCCACTCGCTGAAGCACGGCGCCATGCGCCACTGGGTCACGGCCCTCGACTGCGTCTTCGACGACGGCGCACGCGCCACCATCCGCCGCGGCGCCGAGCTCCCGACACAGGCCCGCACCGTGGCCGCGATCCGGCGGTTCTCGACGCAGGCGATGAGCACGATCTTCACCACCGCCATGGCCGAGCCGATCGCGCGCATCCGGCAGGCGGGCGTGCGCAAGCAGTCGTCGGGGTACGCGCTGGTGGACTTCGCGAAGAGCGGCGACCTGGTGGACCTGTTCGTCGGGAGTGAGGGCACGCTGGCGCTGATCGTGGGCATCGAGCTGCAGCTGGCACCGCTGCCCGCGGGCCGCGTGGCCCTCTGCGCCGGCTTCCCGTCGCTCGAGGCGGCAGTGGATGCCGCCGGCCGCGCCACCGCCCTCGGCGCCGCCACCTGCGAACTGCTCGACCGGACCTTCCTCGACGTGGTGCGACAGGGGCACGCGCCGGTCGCGATCGACCCGCACCTGGAGGCGCTGCTGCTGCTGGATGCCGAGGCGCCGTCACAGGCGGAGGCGGAGCAGCTCGCGGCCGCCATCACGGCCGCCTTCACTGCCCTGGGCGCCGAAGGGCTCACGCAGGCGAGCACCCCCGCCGCGATCGAGGCGCTCTGGCACGTGCGCCATGCCGCCAGCCCGATCCTGAGCACGATGACGCATCTCGGTGCCTCGATGCAGTTCATCGAGGACACTGCCGTCCCGCCGCTCGCCCTGCCGGAGTACGTCCGCGGCGTGCGCGGCATCCTCGAGCACCACGGCTTCCCGGGCGTGATCTTCGGCCACGCCGGTGATGCCAACGTGCACGTGAACCCCCTGGTCGACACCTCGAAGCCGGGCTGGCGTGCACGTGTCGAGGCGGCGCTGGACGAGGTCGTGACACTCACCGCCGTGCTTGGCGGTACCCTCGCCGGCGAACATGGCGATGGCCGGCTGCGGACGCCCCTGCTGCCGCGGGTGTGGGCCAACGATGCGATGGTGCTGTTCGACCTCGTGAAGCGGTGCTTCGACCCGCGCGGGATCCTGAATCCCGGGGTGAAGGTCGCCCTCCCGGGCCAGGTGCCGCTGGGCCAGATCAAGTACGACCCGGAGCTCGCCGCGTTGTCGCCACGGGCGACGCGGGCGCTGGAGACGGTGGCGGCGGATCGCGCCTACGGCGCGTTCCGGCTCGACCTGCTGGACCGGCCGCTCACTGCGGGCTGAGTCTCGTGCGGGCCGGCTGCGCCGGTCGCGAGGGGGCTCCGCCAGGCGGGAACGGAGGACACAACGACGGGCGCAGGGTGGGTAGGTTTGGAGGCCTCTGATCACCGACAGCCCCCACACCAGCCTTCGCCGACCGTGCCTGAGTTCTTCACCGCACCCCGCCTGACGCTCCTGTCGCGCCCCCAGTTCCTCGAGCCGGAGCACCTGGGTGTCGCGTGGCTCGGGGAGGCCACCGACGGTGAGCGGCTGGCCGAATTCGCCGGCCGCCTCTGCTACATGAGCCAGCGCAACCCGGCCGGCCGCGAGACGCGCGACTACCTCGAGAACATCAAGAAGCAGGGGCACGGCAGCGTGCTCGAACATGCCACGTACGGCATCCTGCTGGAGGGGGTGAGTCGCTCGCTGACCCACGAACTCGTGCGCCATCGCGCCGGCTTCGCCTACTCGCAGCTGAGCCAGCGGTACGTGGACGAGAGCGAGGCCGCCTTCGTGGTGCCGCCGGCCATGGTGGGCGACGATGCACTGATGGCGGCCTGGCGCACGCAGATCGAGTCGGCGCAGGCCGCGTACGTGCACCTGGTGGACGAGCTCATGCAGCGCTACGGCTGGGTGGCCGACAAGGTGCACCGCCGCAAGATGGCCCGTGAGGCGGCGCGCGGTGTACTCCCGAATTCCACCGAGACGAAGATCGTCGTGACGGCCAACGCGCGGGCGTGGCGCACGATGCTCGAGCTGCGGTCGAGCGAGGCGGCGGAACTCGAGATCCGTCGCATGGCGGTGGCGGCACTGCGCCTGATGCAGGCGGAAGCGCCGGCGTTCTTCAGTGACTTCGAGATCTACACTGCGGAGGATCGCCGCGAGGCGGCCCGCATCGGCTTCCACAAGGTCTGAGAGGCAGCATGCCCACTCGTCGTCGTGCCGCGCTGGGGTACAGCGCGCTCTTCCTCGCCGCCTGCGCGCCACAGCGTCCGGCCACAGCTCCGGCACCCGCGCCGACCCCGCCGGTGGCAGCGGCGCCCGCCCCGGTGCCGGCCCCCGCCACCCCGGCGCCCGCCGCCCCGCCACGCGCCGCACTCCGCGCCGCGCCGGCCGACTGGCACCTGCTCGATCCGGCGACCGACGGCGTGGCCGGCGTGGGTGCCCGGCGCGCGCTGACGGAGTTGCTCGGCAATGCCGCACCGAAGCGCGTGATCACGGTCGCCGTGATCGACGGCGGCGTGGATACGTCGCACACGTCGCTGCGCGATGCGCTGGTGCTCAACAGCCGCGAGACGCCGGCCAATGGCCGTGACGATGACGGCAACGGCTACGCCGACGACGCACGGGGCTGGAACTTCATCGGCGGTGCCACCGGCGACATCGACGACGACCGCCTGGAGGTCACCCGCCTGGTGGCGACCTGCCGCGCCAATGCCGGCCGGAGCCCGGTGCCCACGCCGTGCCCGGAGCTCGAGTCGCAGTATCGCAGCGATCGCGCCGAGGCGGCCGCGCAGTGGGAGCAGCTGCGTCCCGTCCTCACGGAGTACGACTCGCTGCTCACCGTGGTCGCGCAGCAGAACGGGGTCGCCAAGTCGGCCATCACCGACGCCAAGCTCGCGAAGATGATCCCGAAGGACGGCAGCGGCCGCTCGGCGCTCGACCGGCTGCGGATGTACGCCGGCAACGGGCTCACGCCGTCCGTGTCGCGGGCGGTCCGGAAGCAGGTGCAGCAGCGGCTGGAAATCGGTTTCAACCTCGCGTTCGACGGGCGCAAGGTCATCGGCGACACGCCCGCGATGGGCCGCCGCTACGGCAACGCGAACGTGACCGGCCCCGACGCATCACACGGCACCGCCGTGGCGAGCGTGATCGGTGCGGTGCGCGGCGACAGCGGGTTCGTCGGCATCGCCCCCGGCATCCGCCTGCTGCCGGTGCGGGTGGTGCCGAACGGCGACGAGTACGACAAGGATGTCGCGAACGGGATCCGCTACGCGGTGGATGCGGGGGCGCAGATCATCAACATGTCGTTCGGCAAGCCCTACTCGCCGGGCAAGGCGCAGGTGGACAGCGCGGTGGAGTACGCCGTCTCGAAGGGGGTGCTGCTGGTGCACGCGTCGGGCAACGAGAGCACCGACGTGGATGCCACGCCGACCTTCCCGAGCGCGACCTACGCCGCCGGCAGCGCGCGGGCGGCAACCTGGATCGACGTCGGCGCGTCCAGCTGGCGCTCCGGTGAACGGCTGGCGGCGGACTTCAGCAACTACGGCCAGAAGTCGGTGGATCTCTTCGCGCCCGGCGTGTCGATCTTCTCGGCAGCCCCGGGCAACGAGTACGCGCGCGAGGACGGGACGAGCCTGGCCGCACCGGTGGTGAGCGGCGTGGCCGCCCTGCTGATGTCGCAGTTCCCGACGCTGACGGCCGCCGACGTGAAGCGGATCCTGATGGCGACGGTCACGCGGTACCCGGACCAGCAGGTGCTGCGGCCGGGGAGCAGGACGGTGCGGGTGCCGTTCGCGTCGCTGTCGGCCTCGGGCGGGATCATCAACGCGTACGAAGCCGTGAAGATGGCGCAGCGGGAGACGGCGAAGGCCCAGTGACCGACTGGAAACATCCGTTTCCGCCGGCATGAGACCAGCGACGGGGCCGGCAGCACATGCTGTCCGGCCCCGTCGCACCTCCGGTTCCTGCTTCCGGAGCACATCCCTCGCGGACGAGTCAGGCTGCGATCTCGTCCTCCAGCTGTTCGGTGTCCACGTCACCTTCCGCCTCGCGGAGGTTGGCCAGCATGAGATCGCCGTCCACTCCGTCGCAGACGCTCACCTTGAGCGGCACGCGGATCGCGGCGCTGTGTTCCTCCTGGCCGCGAACGCTGAGCAGGTGCGCGATCGCCGTCCGGAGTTGTGGCCCGTTGCTGCCAAGCAGCACCGCCGCATCGTCCCGCAGCACGCCGGTGGCGAGGGAGAGCTCCGCTGCCGTCGCACTCCCGTCCTCCGCGATGGACCACACGGAATCAGCCTGACCCCGGTTCGCAGCTGCCACCGCCCACGCGAGATGCGCGACGGTGGGGTCACCGTAGAGCGTGACGACCTGATGCCGCGAGGAGGCCGGGTCTGCCCCGGCGGCCCAGCGGACCGACTCGGCCACGACACCGGCTGCTGCCGGTGCTGCGGCCAACCTGACGAACACATCGATCATCGACTCCCTCCCCGTGGTGCGCACGGACCCGGTGCGGCGGATTCCGCTGCCGGAGGGGCCGGGCAGGACCCGTCCGGGTCACCGCCGGTGCAGGGCGCACGCCACGCCCTGTTCCCATCCGGAATGACGGCAGCAAGCGTCATACCATCTCAGATACTGGCTCCGACCCGGCCGGGTCACCAGCCCAGCGCCCCGGCCCGACGCTCCCTCCCGCCAACGTGAGGGGACGATCGATCATTAGTGACGTTTCATCACGGTCCGTTCGACTTGCCCGACCCGGGTTGAGCTCTAGTTTGTGAGACATGACTCTGCGAGACGAGAGGGCACGCGCGACGATCCTGGTGGTTGAGGATCGGGCTGAGGTACTGGAGGTAGTCTCGCGCACGCTCACCGAAAGTGGATACGACGTCCTCACGGCCCAGGACGGCGAATCCGGTCTCGCGCTTGCGATCGACCAGGCACCGGATCTCCTGATCCTCGATATCGGCCTGCCGAAGGCGAACGGGCTCGACGTGGCGCGTGAACTCCGCGAGCGGGGCTTCCGCGCCCCCGTCCTGATGCTGACGGCACGCGTGACGATCGGAGACCGCGTGGCCGGCCTCGATGCCGGTGCCGACGACTACCTCGTCAAGCCATTCGACGTGGACGAGCTCGTGGCACGGGTGCGCGCACTGCTGCGACGGTCCACCCTGCGGGACGAGGAACTGCTCCTCCGCGTCGGCACGCTGCAGCTCGACACGGTGTCCCGCGAAGTGAGCCGCGACGGCCTGCCGATCTCGCTCACGCAGAAGGAATACGCGCTGCTCGAGTACCTCATGCGGCATGCCGGCCGCGCGGTGACGCGCGAGCAGATCGCGGAGCACGTGTGGAAGACGGAGTTCGACCCGTCGACGAACATCGTGGACGTGTACATCAACTACCTGCGCAAGAAGATCGACGGCTCCGACGGCCCGCAGCTGCTGCACACGGTGCGCGGCACGGGGTACATGCTGCGCGCCTGATCGCGCGGGCGCGACGCACGCGCATCGACTGCCGCTGCACACACGACCGACCCACACTGCACGCACGGCGCAGCGTGGGTCGTGTTCATTCGCGCATTTTCATCGCGTCCATCGCGCCGCGCGGCAGTTCCGCGCCGGCCCCCGCATCGCCGTCACGCAGGCGCGCGAGCAGTGCCGGCGCCACGCGATTGACGGTGGCGGTGACTTCGCTGAGCAGCCAGTTCGCGGCCCACGCGTCGGCGACCCGTGCGCGCTGCCACCCCTCGGTGAGACGCGCCTCCACGGCAGACGCGTCGCCGATGGCGGCGAGCAGCTCGACCGACAGCGCATCCTGCAGCTCGCGGCCGGGAAACCAGCCATCGCGGCCTGCCACGAGCGACTCGGCCCTGGCGAGGCTCTGCTGTGCACGCGTGCGATCGCCGAGGCGCAGGCGACAGAGCCCGGCGCCCGCGACGGCACCCACCTCCACGTCGTGCTGACCGACGCGCTCGGCGAGGGAGGCGGCGACGTCGTACAGGTCGGCCGCCGCCGTGAGGTCGCCGCGCTCGCGGTCGAGGTGTGCCAGATGGTAGAGCGCGAGAAGCTGCCGCTCGCTGTTCTGGACGGCGGCGAAGAGGGCGAGGGCGTCGCCGAACAGCTCGCGCGCCTGCTCGAGGTCACCGGTGCGGCGTGCCACGACGCCGAGGTCGAGCGCCGCGAGCCCCCACTCATCCGGGGTGCCGGCCGTGCGCCCGAGGTCGATCGCGCGGCGCAGTGACGTGCGGGCCTCGGCCCACATACCCCGTTGCGCCGCCACCACACCGATCCGGTCCCAGCAGCGGGCCTGTCCGCGCGGATCCTGCAGGTGCTCGTAGAGGGCCAGGGCGCGGCGGTAGCTGTGCTCCGCCTCGCCCGCGTCGTCGCCGTCCAGCGCGATCCCGAGCCGCACCAGCGCCTCGGCCAGCAGCGCGTCGTCGCCCAGGTTGCCGGCCAGCGAGACCGCGTCCTTGGCCGCATGGACCGCGGCGGCGCGATCGCCGAGCCGGAGGTGCGTGGCGGCGAGCATGCCGAGCAGTGCCACGCGCTCGTCATCGGCGCCGAGGTCGGCCGCGTCGTGGACCAGCGCCTCGCAAGCCTGCAGCGTCTGGCGGGCGGGTTCACCGAGGAGGGCGCGGAGGCGCTCGCGCATGCGCCGCAGGCGCAGGGTCTGGCGCTGGTCGGCGCGGGCCGAGAACCAGTCGAGGGCCAGGGCACACGTCTCCTCCGCCTCGACGTAGTGGCCGCGCAGTTCCGAGACCTCCGCCATCGCCACGCGCACCGCGGCCACTGCCGCCGGGTCGGGGGCATGGCGCTCCGCGATGCGCAGGAACTCCTCGGCGTCCTCATGTGCGTAGACGCGGCGCGCCCGTTCGCTGGCGGCGAGGGCGAATGCGTGCGCCTGCACCGCGTCGTCGGCGCGATCGAAGTGCATCGCGATCTCGGCCACGGCGTCCGGGTTCCGCTTGCGCAGCGCGTTGGCGACGCGTTCGTGGGCGCGCTGCAGGCGCCGCGCATCCAGCGGCTTGCAGAGCGCCTCGATCAGCAGGGTGTGCACGAAGACGTACCGATCGCTGCCGCGGCCATGGGCGGGCTGGATGACGCTCGCGCGCACGCCGCTCTCGATGGCATCGTGCAAGGCCTCGACCGGCACGCGGGCGGCGTCCTGGACCACGCCGAGGTCGAATTCGCGCCCGACGACGGCTGCGATCGTGAGCACGTCGCGATCGGCCGCGCTGAGCTTGGCGAGACGGCGTCCCATGAGGTCCAGCACGCCATTCGGGAGGCGCAGCTCGGAGACCGGGTGCCAGTGCCAGCGGTCCTTCTCCCACCAGATGTCGCCTTCGTCCACCAGCGTGCGCAGGGTCTGCACCACCAGCAGCGGGTTGCCCTCGGTCTGGCGGTAGAGGTAGGCGAGGAACTCGCGCTCCACCTCCTGTCCGTAGAACGCGGTGTCCACCCAGCGCCGCAACTCGTCGCGGGTGAGCCGTGCGAGGGCCTGCTCATGGATGCGGCCGTTGTGCGCGAGCTTCCGCATCCGCTCGTGGACCTCGGGCGTCATGTCCTCCATGCGGAGCGTCAGGCAGAGCAGCACCGGTTCGGTGCTGAACTGGGTGACGAGGTGCTCGAGGGCATCCCAGCTCGCGGCGTCACCGCACTGCAGGTCATCGAGGACGATGACGAGCGGCCGGCGCGCGGCCGCGTCGGCGATGTAGGCGGCCAGTTCGACCAGGAGTGCGAACTTGCCGCCGGTGGGCAGCGGGGTCGTGGTGCCGACGTTGCGGCCCGGCTGGGCCAGGGCCGGCACGATCCGGGAGAGTTCGGGCCAGCGCACGCCGTCGGTCGTGACGGCACGGTCCTGCGGCGGCGCGGTGGGAATGCGCATGCCGAGCGGCGAGGCACCGCCGTCGGCGAAGAGTGTCGCGAGTGAGGCGGCGCTCGGGGTCCCGCCGGGCGTCGGCATCGAGGTGGTCGGCTCGATGGCGGCGGAGGCCGGCGGCGTGCCGCGCGGCGTGTCCGACTGGAGCTTCTGCCGCTCGAGCGCCTCGACGACCTCGATCCAGGGGGCGTAGGGCGGCTGCACCATGACGGCATCGAGGGCGCGTCCGACGACCATCGACCCGCCGCGGAGGCGGATCTCGGGCTCGAGCTGTCGGAGGAGCGTGGTCTTGCCCACACCCGCCTCACCGAGCACGGCCACCGTGCGCGGGTGGCCGCGCGACGCGTCGTCGAGGAGGCGGACCAGCCCGCGGAGCTCCTCGCTGCGGCCGACGAAGCGGTCGAGCGCGGGCATCATCGCGGCCCCGTGGGCGCCGCCGGCCACGGCCACGCCGTCACGGCCGCGACGCTTCACCTGGTACATGGCGCGATCCGCGGCCGCGAACAGCGCCTCGGGGTCATTGCCGTGTGACGGGAACGAGGCCACGCCGATGCTGACCGAGATGGCGAGCGGCGGCAGCCCCGGTTCGGAGAGACCGCCGTGCCCCCGGATGGCGGCGGCGAGGCGCTCGGCGACATCGCGGGCGCGCGAGATCGGCGCGCCGGGGAGCAGCGCCACGAACTCGTCGCCGCCCCAGCGTGCAGCGAGGTCGCCGCCGCGCAGGGTGCGGTGGAGCAGTTCGCCGACGAGCACCAGCACGGCATCACCCTTCAGGTGGCCGTAGGTGTCGTTCACCATCTTGAACTGGTCCACGTCGATCACGAGGAGTGCGCATTCCCCGCGCGACGCGCGCGCGGCGGCAATCGCCTCGGCGGCGGCCGCCACGAACGCCCCGCGCAGGGGAAGTCCGGTCAGGTCATCGACGGGCTGTTCGTTCGGCAATGGATCACGT
The DNA here is from genome assembly GCA_020851035.1 of Gemmatimonadaceae bacterium. Classification (NCBI taxonomy): domain Bacteria; kingdom Pseudomonadati; phylum Gemmatimonadota; class Gemmatimonadia; order Gemmatimonadales; family Gemmatimonadaceae; species Gemmatimonadaceae bacterium. The sequence goes on from JADZDM010000006.1 coordinate 26,881, forward strand.
GTCGCAGGACGAGTGTCCGCGCGGCGTGGCGCGGGAACATGCTCGAAGGGTGGGATACTACAGGGATCGCGCGGGTGCAAACAGCGGGCGCGGCCTCTGCAGCAGACGCGGCTGCGGGTCCGGGTGTCACAGCGGCGAGCGCGGGTGTGCCGGACCCGAGGCACCGGGGCGCGACACGACCCGCCATGTGCATCCAGTCCGGAACGGCGTTAACGAAGTGCGCGGCGCGACGTCTGCGTTGCACAGTCCGTCCGAGTGAATCCGGAACCAGGAGCCAGTCCGTGCCGAGCCAGTCCGTGCCGAGACATGCCACGCTGCCGTTGCGCCTCACGATCGTTCCAGGCCTCCTGGCGCTCGCCGCGGCGTGCGCAACGGGTGCGGGCGGCACGCCGGCGGGCGCGGCCGCAGCTGCGGCGCAGGGCTTGCCGACACCGGATGCCGTCAGCGTGGCGGCGCGTGAACAGACGGCCGACCAGCAGGTGCTGCATGCACTGAACCGGCTGGCGTTCGGGCCGCGACCGGGTGACGTGCAGCGCGTGCGCGAGGTCGGGGTGGATCGCTGGATCGCGCTGCAGCTCGAGCCGAAGCGGATCAGCGATGCGGCCGGCGAGGCGGCAGCCGGGCGGTACGGCACGCTGGCGATGCCACTGCCGGTGCTGCTGGACAGCTTCCCGCCCAACCCGGTGCTGCGCCGCCTGCTGCGGCAGGCGGCGGCAGGTGCACGACGCGACTCACAGCCCTTCACGCGGGACGACTCGCTGGCATACCAGATGGCACGGCGTCGCGCCCAGGTGGTGGGGCAGCAGCTGGTGTCCGCACGGGTGGCGCGGGCGCTGGCGAGCGAACGCCAGCTCGACGAAGTGCTGACCGATTTCTGGCTGAACCACTTCAGCGTGTACGCCGGGAAGGGTGCGGCGATGCGCCACTATCTCGTGTCGTACGAGCGCGACGCGATCCGCCCGCATGTGCTGGGGAAGTTCCGTACGCTGCTCGGCGCAGTGGCGCACAGCCCCGCGATGCTGTTCTACCTGGACAACTGGGAGAGTGCCGCCGACAGCGGCCGCCCGCGCCTGGTGCCGGTGCGGGCAGCGCGCGCCGCGCAACGTCGCGCCGTGCAGCGCGCGCCGGCCCTGGCGGGCATGCAGGCGGACCGGCGCGACACGCTGGTCGCGCGGCTGCAGCAGCGCCGGCGCGGCCTGAACGAGAACTACGCGCGCGAGCTGATGGAGCTGCACACGATGGGCGTGGATGGCGGCTACACGCAGCAGGACGTGTCGGAGGCCGCGCGGATCCTCACCGGGTGGACCATCGAGCGGCTGAACGAGGCGGCAGCCTTCCGCTTCAATCCCGCGCTGCACGACGCGGGGGCGAAGGTGGTGCTCGGCACGGCATTCCCCGCCGGCGTCGGGGTGGCGGAGGGAGAACGACTGCTGGACCTGCTCGTTCGGCAGCCCGCGACGGCGCGCTTCATCGCCTCGAAGCTGGTGCAGCGGTTCGTGAGCGACACGCCGCCGGCCAGCCTGGTGGCGCGCGCCGCCGCCACGTTCACGCGCACCGACGGCGACCTGCGCGAGGTGGTGCGCACCATCGTCACGAGCGAGGAGTTCTTCGCGGCGGCGGCGTGGCGCGCGAAGGTGAAGTCGCCGTTCGAGGTCGTGGTGAGCGCACTCCGCGCGCTCGACGCCCCGGTGGACACGAGCCCGCGGACGGCGGCGCTGGTGGCGCGGCTGGGCCAGCCGATCTTCCAGCACCAGGCGCCGAATGGCTGGCCCGAGCTGGGCGATGGCTGGATCAACACCGGCGCGATCCTCAACCGCATCAACTTCGGCATGGCGCTCGCCGCCGGCAGCGTGCCCGGCGTGCGGGTGCGGGAGTGGCCCACCTACGCCACGCTCGAGCCGCTGCCGCGCGACCAGCAGGTGGACGGGGTGGTGCGCGCCCTCCTCGGTGGCACGGTGAGCGCGGACATGCGCGCGATCCTGCAGAGCGGCGACCACCCGATGCTGGAGCGTGCGCGTGCGGTGGCAGACACGGCGCTGCCGGCAGCGGTGATGGCACCGCGCCGCACCGATGGGGGTGGCCTGGTGCAGGTCATCGGCCTGGCGCTCGGGTCGCCGGAGTTCCAGCGTCGATGATGACCCGCCCCTCTTTTCAGGAGTCCTGATGCATCGCCGCGTCTTCATGCGCTCCGGCGCCATGGCACTGGTCACGATGGGCCTCAACCCGTCGTTCCTGCGTCGCACGACGTTCGGCATGCCGCTGCCGGGCGCGGCGAAGGGCAAGGTGCTGATCTGCATCTTCCAGCGGGGGGCGGCGGATGCGCTGAACGTGGTGGTGCCGCACGGTGACCCGGCGTACTACCAGTTGCGCCCCAGCATCGCGATCGCGCGCCCCTCGCTGGCCGCGGGCGCTGCCGGCGCACTGGATCTCGACGGCGAGTTCGGCCTGCACCCGTCGCTGCGTGCACTCAAGCCACTCTACGATCGCGGGCTGCTGGCGCCGATCGTGGCCGTGGGCAGCCCGAGCAGCACGCGGTCGCACTTCGATGCGCAGGACTACATGGAGAGCGGCACGCCGGACCGGAAGGGCACCACCGACGGCTGGCTCAACCGCTATCTCGCGGTGTCGGGCACCTGCGAGGCGGCCTCCGGGTGTGGCGCGGTGCCGTTCAAGGCCGTGTCACTCACGCCGCAGATGCCGCGCATCCTCGAGGGACCGAGCCCGGTGGTGGCGATGAACTCGCTGGAGGAGTTCACCGTGCGCGCCACGGGCACACAGGCGGAACGCCTCGAGGCGCTGTACCGCACCGGACGGGCGGACGTGATCCACGCCACCGGGAGCGACACGTTCGAGGCGGTGAAGATGCTGCGGGCCGCCAATCCCCAGCAGTACGCGCCGGCGAACGGCGCGTCGTATCCCGGCACCGAGTTCGGTCGCCGGCTGCGGCAGATCGCACAACTCGTGAAGAGTGACGTGGGTCTCGAGATCGCCTTCGCCGACATCGGGGGGTGGGACACGCACGTGAACCAGGGTGGCGCCACCGGCCAGCTCGCCAATCGCCTGCGCGAGCTCGGGGATGGCGTGGCGGCGCTGGTGGCGGACCTTGGCGACCGGATGGCGGACGTGGTGATCCTGACGATGACCGAGTTCGGGCGCACGGCGCGGGAGAACGGCAACGGGGGCACCGATCATGGGCATGCGGGCTCGATGTTCGCCATCGGCGGGGCGGTGAACGGGCGCGCGGTGCACGGGCGCTGGCCGGGCCTGGCGCCGGAGGTGCTGAACGAGGGGCGTGACCTCGCACTCACCACCGACTTCCGGGCCGTGTTCAGCGAGATCGTCGCCGGCCACCTCGGTGGGGTGCGCTACATGGGGCGGGTCTTTCCGGGATACGACGCCGCGGCGACGCACGGGTTGCAGCTGCTGCGCGGGAGCCCGTCGTCACGCCGCGGCTGACGGAAGCGGCCGGGCCCGGGCTGCGAAGCGCGCGGGCTGGGTGGCGGGAGTAGGTTGCCCCCGGGCCCGCCACGCCGAGGTGACGGTGCCGCCGCTCCAGCCCCCGTTCCGTGATCGTGTCGCGTACCACGTTCGTGCTGTGCAGCAGCCTGCTCATGGCAGCCTGCAACTCCCAGTCCCCAGGTTCCGGCGTGCCGGCCACCGCCACGGCGGGCCACAGCACCGCGGCCACGGCACCGCCCAACGCCGACTGGGGACCCGTGACCCTCGCGAGTGCGGGATCGACCGGCAAGGTGCCGGTCCTGATGGTGCACCTGGTGGTGGACACCGATGCGACCTGGTCGATCACGCGGGCGCGCTTCCGGCACACCCTCGAGACACTTTACGCGCACGGCTACCGCCCGATCACGGTGGCGCAGCTGGTGGACCGGCGCATCGACGTGCCGGCGGGCCGGAAGCCGGTGGTGTTCACCTTCGACGACGCCTCGGCCTCGCAGTTCCGCTACCTCGAGCGCAACGGCGCGCTCGAGGTGGATCCGGAAAGCGCCGTCGGGATCTGGCTGGCCTTTTCGAAGGCGCACCCGGACTGGAAGCCGCGTGCCACGTTCTGCCTGCTGAGCGGGGCGGCGGCCGGCCGCAGCTTCTTCGGAGACAAGGGCATCGAGGGGCAGCAGACGGCGTGGCGATTCCGGAAGCTGCAGTTCCTGCACGCGCAGGGATTCGAGTTGTGCAATCACACGCTCTGGCACGCGAACCTGGCGAAGTACCCCGACGCGTTCGTGCAGGAGCAGATCGCGCGGGGCCAGCTCGCGATCGACTCCGCCGTTCCGGGCTACAAGGTGCGGACGTTCGCGCTGCCGCTTGGCGTGTGGCCGAAGAACCGCGATCTGGCGCGCCGCGGGTCGTGGACGGACCCGAAGACGGGGGTGGTCACGCGCTACGACTACGACGCGATCCTGGAGGTGTCGGGCGGGCCGAGCGTGAGTCCGTTCGACTCCACGTTCGACGCGCACAGCATCAAGCGATTCAACGTGTTCCACGACTCGGTGGACTCGCTGCTCGCGCGGTTCGACCGCACCGGGACCGTGTACACCGTGCCGGGCGCGGCGCCGCGCTAGTCTGGCCGCGCCGCGGCCTTCTCGGCGCGGCGCCGCTCGAGCCACCAGACCACGCCCATCATGCCGAGCGAGCCGAGCATGCCGACGACGGCGGTGCCGAACCCGCCGGCGCCGCCGAACGCACCGTCGAGGGCTCCGTAGGCCAGGGTCCCGGCGATCACGGTGGCGCCGCCCCGCAGGCGTGGCGACCAGTAGGCCTGCGTCTCGCGGGGCGTGGGGGGCGGCGTGGTGTCGGAGCGGGGCACGGTCGGTGACGGAAGGGGAAGGCGAATCGGCGCCGGCAGCTCAGAACTTCCAGCCGCGCAGCGAGCGGAGTGCGGTGTCGAGGGCCTCGCGCTGCGTGGGCTCGGTGGCACGGGCGAGCAGCGCCTCGTACGTGTACACGGCCAGGTCGAGCGCGTCGTAGTCCTTCTCGGCGCCGGCGAGCGCGGCGGCGTTGTCGGCGAGGTTGGCCATCGCCAGTTCGTCGCCGGGGAACCGGTCCACGACCTGCTTCCAGCGCGTCATGCGGTCGCGCGGATCACTCTCGGTGAGTGCCCACATGTGCCAGCCGCCACGATTGGACGGATCGGCGGCGATGGCGCGTTGCGCGAGTTCGCCAGTGGCCTCGCTGCCGCGTCCGGAGAGCCAGTAGGCATTCGCGAGGATCACGAGTGCACGCGCATTTCCGGGCTGGGCAGCGACGATCTTCTCATATATCGGGCCGGCGACCTCAGGGATGGTGCGATACGGCTCGGCCGCCGCGATCAGTGCGTCGGGCATGGCGGACGCGGCGATGTGATCGAGTGCGGCGAAGAGGGCGCCGGTATCGGCGGAGGCCTGATATTCGGCCACGGCGTGCGCCACGGCCTCGCGGGGATCGCTGTGCGTCGTCATGGCCCAAAGCTACGGAACCGGTGCGGAATCGGGGCTCCCCGGCGGATGCCGGCGTGCGGGCTCGTGCGGCGTCGCGGCATGGTGGCGGGGCGGCCGGATGGATGGAACCGGCCGGTGCGGGGTAGGAACGACCAGTGCCGGCCGTTGCGCGGCGGAGCCGATCCTTGGCGGATGGCTTGCGCTCGCGGCGGCGGGTGACGATACTCTCGCTCACGCGTTTGTGCGTTGGAAGCCCTGCGAGTCCACGCGGGTTCCGCCCCGAACACGAGCATCCGAGGTCGGTGTGGCCGATTGCCCGCCCGCCTGAGTGCCTCTCACCAATCGCAGTGTGTGGGTTCCGTCGCGGTCGGTGAGCAGTCCGCGATCGTCGCTCCGACGTGCCGTCGCAGCGTTCCAGTGCAGGATCGAAGTGCCTCGGGTCACGACCCGGCCAGATTTTTCCATCATGGCAGTCCCGCGCCCGCGCACCGATCCCGGTGGCGTGTCGCCGGATGCCGTGATTGTTCCGAAGGGGTGTCGCGCGAGTCGCGTGCATCCTGGCGCGCCGGTGATTTCCCACCGTGACGTGCCCCAGTAAACCACGCAGCACATGGATGACATGACCGAGCGTCGCCGCCCCGCCCCGGGGCGCGGTCCGCGTTCCCCGCGCAAGTCCGCGCAGGGCGACGAGCCGAACCCGTACAAAGACAGTGGTGACGCGCCCGCCGCGGTGAAGTCCGCGGTGAAGTCCGCGCCGGCTTCCAGAACCGCGGAGGGCGCCGCCCCCGAGAAGAAGCCCCGGGCGTCGAGAGCAAAGAAGCCGCCGGCCGCCGACGCGACGGTCGAGACGCCGCCCCCGCCGGTGGTTGCTGCACCGGTGGCAGCAGACCCCGCCCCTCGCGCCGATGCACGCGAGCCGAGAGCCCCCCGTGAGCGCACACCGCGCGAGCGGCCCCCCCGCGAGCCGCGCACGCCGGCTGCCGACGCCCAGACCGAGCCGCGCACCGAGCCGCGTGCCGAGCCGGTGGTGCAGGACAGCGCGCCATCTTCGGACACCGCAGTCGATCGAGTGGCCGAGCGCGGACCGGAGCGGAACGCGGACCGTCCGGTCGACCGCAACGAGCGACGGGGGCGGTTCCAGCGCCGGCGCGGGCGCGGTCGCAACCGCTTCCGTGAGGGCGCCGAAGGTGGTGACGCGCCGGCCGCGCACAACGCGCCGCGTCACGAGCGTGGGCCGCGACCGGATCGCAACAACGGCAACAACAGCAACAACAACAACACCGATCGGCAGCAGCCCCGGAACGAGCGCCATGAGCGCGGACCGCGGCCGGAGCGGCAGGACCGCCAGGATCGTGGCGTCGAGCAGCCGGGATCGAGCATCGTCACCGCCGAGGCGACGATCACGGGGTGGTACGACCCCGCGCGTGGCGACGGCGGATTCATCCGCCGCGGTTCCGCGAGCTACCTGCCCACGCCGGGCGACCCGTTCATCCCCGGTTGGCTGGCGCGCCAGTTCCAGCTCCGGCGTGCGGACCTGATCACCGCCGCCTGGGGCCACGACCAGCGTCGTCGCCCGACGGTGTGCGAGATCACGTCGATCAACGAGATGGCGCCGGACCCGAACGTGCGCCGCAAGGATTTCAAGAGCCTCACCGCCTCGTACCCGAACAAGCGTCTGACGCTCGAGACGGGGCGGCCGGCGAAGGTGGGGCCGGAGATCACGCGTCGCGCCATCGACCTCATCGCGCCGATCGGCTATGGCCAGCGCGCGCTCATCGTGGCGCCGGCACGGGCCGGCAAGACGACGCTGCTGCAGGCGATCACCGAGGGAGTGCACCTGAACCACCCCGACGCGATCCTGATGCTGCTGCTGGTGGACGAGCGCCCCGAGGAAGTGAGCGAGGCGATCTCATGGGAAGTCGGTGAGGTCATCGCCTCGAGCTTCGACCAGCCGGCACAGCGCCATGTGGACGTGACCGAGATCGTGACCGAGCGGGCGCATCGCCTGGTGGAGATGGGCAAGGATGTGGTGATCGTGCTGGACTCGATCACCCGCATGGGTCGCGCCTTCAACACCGCCAACCGGGGCACCGGCCGCACGATGTCCGGCGGCCTTGACGCGAACGCGATGGCGAAGCCCAAGGCCTTCTTCGGCTCGGCGCGCAACGTGGCACCGGAGGACGGCGGTGGCAGCCTCACGATCATCGCCACCGCGCTGGTCGAGACCGGCTCGCGCATGGACGACGTGATCTTCGAGGAGTTCAAGGGCACGGGCAACTGCGAGATCAAGCTCGATCGCGGCCTCGCCGAACGGCGCATCTTCCCGGCCATCGACATCCCGGCCAGCGGAACACGGCGCGAGGAAAAGCTCTATAAGCCGGAGCAGGTGCAGTCGATCTACATGCTGCGCCGCGGACTGCAGCAGATGCCGCCGATGGGGGCGATGGAATGGCTGATCAAGCGCATCGCGGCAACACCGAACAACGACGCGCTACTGGCCGGACTTTGACGCTGCTGGGAAGACTCTCGTACAACGCCCGTCGCGCCTCGGCTGCGACGGGCTTTGTGCTGCTCGGGATCGGCGCTGCGGCGAATGCCGGGGTCGCTGGCGCGCAGGCGCTCACGCGCGTGGTGGACCGACCGGTGGTCCACTCGGTGAAGGTGGATGGCAACACGCACATCAGCACCACCGACCTGAAGGCGGCGATCGTGACGCGCGCCACCCATTCGCGCACCATCGTGGGAGTGCCGATCCCGCTGCTGAAGAAGGTCGAGCGGCTGGACCGGGCCGAGCTGGACCGCGACCTGCTGCGCCTGCGCGTGCTCTACTGGAAGCGCGGGTGGCGCGCGGCGCAGGTGGTGCCCGAGCTGGTGAAGCGCGACAAGGGCGGCGTCGACCTGCGCCTGAAGGTGACCGAGGGCCCGCCGACCCTGATCGGCGAGCTGCGCCTCGGCCCACTCGACTCCCTGCTCGACCGCCACGACCTGCGCCCGCTGGTGACCGTGAAGGTGGGCGAGCCGCTCGACCTGATCGAGCTCGACTCGATTGCCGTGCACATCACCGCACACCTGGATGCCGAGGGCTACGGCGACGTGATGGTGACGCCGGTGGCGATGGTGGATGCGGACAACCCGCGTGCGGTGGTGTCGCTGGAGGTGAAGAAGCTCTACATCACGCGGGTGGAGGCCGTGCGGGTGGAAGGGACCGAGCACTACGATCCGCGGGTGGTGGCGAACACCATGCGCGTGAAGCAGGGCGACGTCTTCTCCCGCTCGGGGGTGATCGAGAGCCAGCGTGCGCTGTACGAGGCCGGGTTCTTCAAGCGGGCGGTGGTGCGCGTGGAGGCGGGCAGCGCCGACTCGCTGAAGCGGCTGGTCGCGGTGGTGGAGGAGCTGCAGCCGAAGTCGTTCCGCGTGACCGGCGGCGTGAGCACGGTGGACTTCCTGCAGCTCGACGCCCGCTACACTGACGCGAACTTCCGCAGCAACGCCGGCCGCCTGAGCCTGCAGGGCACCCTCGGCAACCTGCTCGCGTCCCAGTTCAACGGCCAGTGGCCGTTCAAGAACGTGCTGCCGAAGGGCATCCTGCTGAGCAACTCGCCGAAGTACCTGCAGCCGACCTTCCAGCTCAACGCGGACGTCCGCCGCCGCTGGCTCAGCGACAGCCGCAACCAGACCGGCCTGAGCGCCTTCGCCTATCGCCGCTCGTCGCCGGGCGTGTTCGTGGACCAGGGAGGCGGGGTGGGCGCGAGCTTCACGCGCAACGTGACCCGCACGATCCCGCTCAGCCTCCAGTACCGCCTGGAGTTCACGAACGTGAGCGCCGCCGACACCTACTTCTGCGTGAACTTCGGCGTCTGCGACGAGACCTCGCTGCGCGTGCTCGAGCGCACGCAGCGGCTGTCGCCGCTGGCGATCACCGCCAGCACCGACCGGCGCGACGACCCGATCGGCCCGACGCGTGGCTTCACCTGGCGCGCGGAGCTGGAGTACGCCGATGGCTGGACCGGCTCCCAGTTCGGCTACGGCCGCATCGAGGTGGAGGGATCGAAGTACTTCCACGCCAGCGAGAAGCTCACGGTGGCGGTGCACGCGCGCGCGGGGATCGTGCGCAGCACCGACGGCGCGGGCGCCGTGATCCTGCCGCGGAAGCGCTTCTATGCCGGTGGCGCACGGTCGGTGCGCGGCTACGGCGAGAACCAGCTCGGCCCGCGCGTGCTGGTGATCGCACGCACGCGGTTCCAGCCCGACTCCGCCACCTTCGCACGGTACTTCGCCGTGGGCGACACGCTGTCCGGGCGCCGCCTGCCCTGCGACCCGGCACTCTCGCTGCCGGAGTGCCCGACCGAGCCGGCCGGCCGCGCGCCACTCGACACCACGCGGCGGCTGTCGGACTTCGACGATGGCGACTTCCTCCCGAAGCCGCTCGGCGCCGAGACGATGATCGAGGGGTCGATCGAGGCGCGGTACCGGTTCTGGGGGCCGCTGACGGTCGCCGCCTTCATCGATGCCGGTGCCGTGGGCGCGAAGTTCGGCGGCACGCCGGCGGTGTTCACGCCCGGCGTCGGGGTGCGCTTCACCAGCCCCGTCGGCCCGATCCGCGTGGACCTGGGCTACAATCCGCGCGGCCGCGAGAACCTGACGGTGATCACGGAACTCGCGGCGCGTGACGCGAGCTGGCTGCCGCCCCGCACGGCGACCGCGGGACTGTACCAGCTCGCCACCACCCGCTCGTTCAATCCCGCCAACGGCACCGGGTTGAGTGGCGTGTTCGACCGTCTCACGCTGCACCTCTCGATCGGGGAGGCGTTCTGACGCGGCGCAGGAAGGTCGCGGCGGCACTCGCGGTCACCGCCGGCAGCGGGCTGCTGCTGGCGGTGGCGGCGGTGGCGTACCTGCCGCGCACCGCGTGGGGGCGCGAGAAGATCCGCGCCTACGTGCAGGAGGCGCTCAACCACCAGTTCGCGGGCCGGGTCTCGATCGGCCCCATCGAGGGATCGGTCTTCGGTGGCGCGACGATCCGCAACGTGGTGATCACCGACTCGGCGGGGGCGCCGTTCATCACCGCACCGATGATCCGGGCGAAGTATCGCATCGCCGACCTGTGGAACCGTCGCGTGATCCTCGACGACGTGGTGGCCGAGCGGCCGGTGATCGTGCTCGACCGGCTCCCCGGGCGCCGCTGGAACTGGGACGCGATCCTCTTTCCCGACACCACCAGTCGCCCGCGTGGCCCGCAACGCCAGTTCGGGGACTGGGTCGAGCTGCGCAACGTGAAGCTGCTCGACGCCACGCTCACCGCGCGCAGCCCGTACGCCGTGGAGTCGTGGCGCGACGCGAAGGGGCGCGACTCGGTGCTGCAGCTCGCCCTCGAGGGCACGCTGCGCCCGGTGGTGCGCGCGGTGCCCGGCGGCTACCAGCGCGTCACGGTCCTGGAGCACGTCACGCTCGACGCGCCGTACGCGCGCATCAAGTATCCAGGCACGACGTCGCAACTGTACCGCATCGCCAGCGGCTCCGGCACGATCAAGCCATTCCACCCGCCCGTCCTCGACCTGCGCGACATCGCCGGCACGGTGGAGGTGGACAAGGACTCGCTCTGGTTCAGCCACGTGTCGGCGCAGCTCCCCAGCTCGCGCGCGTTCCTGAGCGGGCAGTACGACATGGTCAGCGGCAACGCGCACATCGAGGCGCGGTCGCCGGCGCTGCTGACCGACGACTGGCGCTGGCTGGTGCCGCTGCTGCCCACTGGGGCCACCGGGGCGATCGGTGACGTGCGGTACGTGCTGGACGGCTTCACCAGTGACGTGCGGATGACCGGCCTCTCGCTGGCCCTGGAGCAGGCGCGCCTGGCCGGCACGCTGGACTTCGGCTTCGACAAGGACGACACGCACTTCAACGACGTGGCCGTGCGCCTGTCCGACCTCGACACGCGCCTGGTGCGCAGGCTGCTCCCCGACGTGCAGATCCCGCGGGAGGGGGTGCTCAGCGGCACGCTGGTGGCGAAGGGACCGCTGACGCAGGCGACGATCGACGCGAACCTGCGCTTCGCGGACCGGCAGGCGGGGCTGCTGGCGGTGCGGGCGCGCGGCGGCGCCGGCGTGGATCGCGGGGCGGTGGTGACGCGGAACCTGCGGCTGGACGTCGCGCCGCTGCCGGTCACGCTCGCGAGCGAGGCACTGGCACCGCTCGGCGGCCGCATCGGTGGGCTGGTGACGGTGAACGGCCGCACCGACGCGTGGATGGACACGCGCCTGGCGCTCGTGCATCGCGTGGACGGGCAGCAGTCGCACATCGACGGCACCGCGCGGGTGAACATCGCCGGCATCGAGCCGCGGGTGGACGCGCGCCTGCGCTTCGAGCCGTTGTCGTTGCCGGCGATGGGCCGCTTCGCCCCCGCGCTGGACCTGCGCGGCAATGCGACGGGGACGCTCACGCTGCGCGGCGCCCTGTCGGACATGGGCATCGACGGTGACTTCCGCGTGGACAGTGCCGGCGGCCTGCGCGTGGCCGGACGGTTCGGCGTGCCGGAGCGCGGTGCCACGCATGCCAACGTCACGCTCACCGCCGACTCGCTCGACCTGCGCCGGCTGGTGCCGACCGCGATCGCCACCCGGCTGGTGGGTTACGCGCAGGTGGATGCGCGCGGCACGACCGTGGCGGACATCGAGGGGCGCGTGATCCTGGACCTGCGCGCGTCGGAGATCGACCGCGTGCGCGTGGACACCGTGACGATGGTGGCGTCGGCGCACGACGGGCTGCTGACGCTGGACACGCTGTTGCTGCGCGTGGGTGGCGCGGTGGGCAGCGGTTCGGGCACGTTCGGCCTGCGCGAGGGACGCACGGGGACCCTCGCGGCGATGATCCACGTGGACTCGCTGCAGCGGCTGCGCCCGTACTTCCCGACCGACACGTCCCTCATCACGCAGACGCCGGCCGCGATCATGCGGTCGTTGCGCCGCCAGCGCGCCGACTCCATCGCGCTGGCGCGACGCACCGAGGTGGAGCGGGCCGCCCGCGGCCTCGCACCACTCGCGCTGAAGGTGCAGACGCCGCTCCCGCTGCGGGCCGACTCGCTGGCGGGTGAGGCGACGCTGACGCTGACCCTGGACGGCTGGCTGCGCGACATCAGCGGCGACGGCGTGCTGGACGGCAGGCGCCTGTTCCTCGCCGGCCAGAGCGTCGAGGCCCTGTCGATGCGGCCCGCCTGGACGCACCTCCTCACCGACAGCTCCTCGGCACGGTTCCTGGCCGACGCGCGCGGGATCACGGCATCGGGCTACAACGTCGACTCGCTGGACGTGGCCGCGGCGTACCGGTGGCGGCAGAACACGCTCGCCACCGGCACCGGCGACCTGTCGATCGGCCTTCACCTGCTGGATTCGACCGCCGTCGCACTCAAGGGTGGGCTGGTGATCGACTCGGCGCGGTACCTGGCGCGGGTGGACAGCACCACGCTGGTGCTGCCGTCGTCGCAGTGGGCAAACCCGTACCCGTGGCGCGCGAGCTGGTCACAGGGTCGTTTCGTGCTCGATTCGCTGGCGCTGCAGACCGACGGCGACGCGCGCCTGCAGGTGGATGCGGTCATCGACACCGCCGGCGCCACGAACATGACAGTGGCGATCCGGAACACGCAGCTCTGGGACCTGGCCGACCTGGCGCAGACCGTGTCGCCGGTGGACGGTCGCGTGTCCGCCGACCTGTACGTGGACGGCACGGCGAAGGCGCCGAAGATCTCGTTCCTCGGCGCGGTGCGTGACGTGGTCTACGACAGCCTGCCGCTCCCGGAGTTCCGGGCGCGGATGAACTACGAGGATCGCAAGGCGGTGGCATACGCCGAGGTGCGGCGTCCCGGCCAGCAGCCGAATGCGCGCGCCGACGCCACCGTGCCGGTGGACCTCGCGCTGAGCGGTGCGCCGAAGCGGCTGCTCGACAGCCCGATGATCGCCGACATCCGGCTCGACTCGCTGCCGCTGGACATCCTGCCGGCGCTGAGCGCGTCGGTGACCGGGGTCAAGGGAGAGACGGTCGGCCGGGTGAAGATCACGGGCACCCTGCCCGACCGGCTGACCTTCGACGGCAGCATGCAGCTCCGGAAGGGAGAGGCCTACATCGTCGCCGCACAGCTGCCGGTGCGCGGCATCGCCGGCGACCTGCACTTCCGCGGTGACTCGATCGTGGTGGACTCCGTTCGTGCACTGAGCGGCGACGGCACGATCAAGGTGAGTGGCGGGGTCGGGCTCTCGCCGCTGACGAACCCGGCGTTCGACCTCAAGCTGGTGGCGCGCAACGCGCGCGTGCTGGACGGGGACCTCGGCCGCATCCGCGGCTACGCCGACCTCACGCTCACCGGGCCGTACAAGGGGGCGTCGCTGGAGGGCAGCCTGCGCGTGCGCGAGGGCGTCTACCGCCTGGCCGAGGAGCGCCGCGTGACCGAGGTCCTGAACGCGAACGATCCCGCCGTGCTTGGCGCGGTGGACAGCACACAGGCCGTGGAGCGGGGGCTGGTGGTGCCCCCGTCGGACTTCGTGCGCGGGCTCACCACGTCGGTGGTGGCGCGCATCGACCGCGACGTGTGGGTGCGCAACAGCGTGGCCAACGTGGAGATCTTCACCGACGGTGAGCTGCAGGTGGCGCTCAACCCCGTCACCGGCAGCGTCACGCTGGACGGGGTGGTGGCGTCGGAACGCGGCCAGTACGAGTTCCTGACCAAGCGCTTCAACATCGTGCGCGGCTCGGCGACGTTCCTCGGCACCTCCGACCTGAACCCGCTGCTGCAGGCCGTCGCCGAGTACCAGGTGCGGCAGGCGTCGCAGCAGGCGCTGGCGATCCGGCTGAACATCGGCGGCACGGTGCTGCGGCCGCGCCTCTCGCTGGAAAGCGATGCACAACCACCGCTGGCCCAGACGGACCTGATCAGCTACCTCGCGTTCGGCAGCAGCAGCGGGTCGCTGCTCACGCAGTTCGGCTCGGGCACGGGTGGCACCAGCAGCGGCGGTGGGCTGATCGGAGCGGGCGCCGCGCAGGCCAACCGGTTCCTGACCTCGGTGGGCATCGGCATGGCGCTCAACAGCGCCGAGGGCAACCTCGCGCGCTATCTCGGCGCCGACGTGCTGAACATCACGTCCACCGGCTCGTCGGTGGAGTTCCAGTCGGTGCTGAAAGGCTACAAGGCGGTGCTGCTGTCCACGGAGCTCGAGTACGGCCGCTATTTCGGCACCCGCAGCTACGCGGTGCTGACGCTGAGCCCGGGCAACTTCTCATCCGAGGGATCCATCTCGCCGCTTGGTGTGCGCTGGGAGTACCGCCTGCCGCAGGGGTACCGCATCGAGACCACCTTCGGCCCGCGGTTCCTGCTGCAGAGCCAGTCGCTCGATCCGCAGCGGGCGAACGGCCTGCAGAATTTCGGCCTGTTCATCTCGCGCGAGTGGAAGTGGTAGGGCTGGCCGCGTGCGCTCAGCTCACCCACAGCTCGAGTGTCCCGGCCGTCCGCCACTGGCCCCGTGCGTCACGGCGCAGGTGACGGATCTCGCCGGTCCCGCAGAGTGAGCCACACGACCGCGTGACGTACACCAGGGCGTCACGCCCATCGGGCGAGATCGACGCCGGTGAGAGGATCACGAAGCCTGGCGACTCCGGGTAGAGCTCGCGCCAGTTCTTCCAGAACAGGTCGCTGCTGGTGCCTGGTGACGTCCGCGCGGCAGTCGCGGCGCGCGCCACCCGGCGCAGCGAATCCAGATGGCCGAACGACAGCACCAGCGCGCGTCCATCGGGGAGGATCGAGCGCGGGAATCGCTCCGCTGCCGCACGCTGCGCATCGAGGAGTGCGGCGACGAGTGCGCGATCGACGTGCAGGCGCGAGCTGACGTAGTCCACCTGGTCGGCCATCAGGTCGCCGGGCATGAGCGTGTCGATCACGGCGAGGCGGGCCGACGAGTCGCGCGACTCACCCTGCACCTCCTGCAGCACGGCAGCGTACACACGCATGCGGTCGCCGTCGGTGAGCGGGCGCGCACCGCCGCGGTGGCAGCCAGCCAGCGCGGACGCGAGTGAACCGAACAGGGCGAGTGCCGCCCGGCGTGCCATGCTCACGTGCTGGCCAGCTCGTCCCAGAGGGCGGCCATGGCGCGCATGCCCAGCTCGAAGTTCTCGACGCTGATCCACTCGTCGGGGGCGTGTGCGTTCTCGCCGGGCAGGCCGAATCCCACCAGCAGCACGGGCGCCTGCAACAGGCGCTGGAAGTCGCCGACGACCGGGATCGAGCCCCCCTCGCCGGTGATCACCGGTTCCGTCCCGAATGCCGCCGTGAGCGCGCGACGAGCGGCATCGAAGATCGGCCCATGGAGTTCCGCACGCCACGGCTTGCCGCCGTGGAGGTGCTCCACCTCCACCGTCACGCCCGCGCCCTTCACCGCGTGCACATGGTCGTGCATCAGCTGCTCGATGACGGCGGGATCCTGGTCGGGCACCAGGCGGCAGCTCACCTTCGCCATCGCGTGCGACGGCAGCACCGTCTTCGCCCCCTCACCGGTGTAGCCGCTGAGCAGGCCGTTCACCTCGCACGTCGGGCGTGTCCAGAGGCGCTCGAGCACGGTGTAGCCCTGTTCGCCGCCGAGGGCCGGCGCACCCACCTCCGCGCGGAAGTGCTCCTCGTCGAACGGCAGGCCGCGCATCTGCTCGCGCACCGCGTCGGGGAATGGCAACACGGCATCGTAGAAGCCCGGGATCGCGATGCGGCCATCCGGGTGGTGCAGCGTGGCCAGGATGCGTGCCAGTTCCATCGCCGGGTTCACCACCGCCCCGCCGTACATGCCGCTGTGCAGGTCGGACTGCGGTCCCGTCACGCGGATCTCGAAGTACGCCAGGCCGCGCAGCGAGCTGAGGATCGACGGCTGGCCGGGCGCGAACATCGTCGAGTCGGAGATCACGACCGCATCGCACTTGAGGCGCGCGGCGTGCTCGGCGATGAACGGCGACAGGTTCTCGCTGCCCACCTCCTCCTCACCCTCGGCCAGCACGATCACGTTCACCGGCAGCGTGCCACGCGCCTGCAGGTGCGCCTCGAGGGCCTTCAGGTGCAGGAAGAGCTGCCCCTTGTCGTCCACGCTGCCGCGGGCGAAGAGCTTGCCGTCGCGCACGGTGGGTTCGAACGCCGGCGACGTCCAGAGCTCCAGCGGCTCGGGTGGCTGCACGTCGTAGTGCCCGTAGATGAGCACCGTCGGCTTGCCCGGCGCGCCACGCCACTCGGCCAGCACGATCGGGTGGCCCCGGGTGTCGATCACCTCGGCGGTGGTGAGGCCGATGGCGGTGCACTGGGCGGCGACCCACTCCGCGGCACGGCGCACGTCGGCGATGTGTTCGCTGCTGGCGCTCACGCTCGGGATGCGGAGGAAGTCGTGCAGCTCGCCGTGGATGCGCGCGGAAGCGCCGGCGAGGAAGTGTTCGAGATCGGGGGCGACGGCCGCGGGCATGATCGGGACTCGGTGGGCACACCGGGGTGGATGCACCGGGCACGACCGCCGCGGCGCGTCCCCGAATATGACGGGAAGGGGTCAGCGCTGCAGGCCCATCGCGCCGCCGACCGGCACGATGCGCAGGCGCTGGCGCCGCTGCTGCCGCCGCTCACGCGCCCGTGCCAGCGACACCAGCGCCGCGCGCCGGATGCCGAGCCGCACCAGCAGGACGCTCCATGCCCACGCCACCCAGCTCAGACGTTCGGGGAGCGTGAGGCCACGCAGCGTGGTGAGCACCATCACCGGGACGGTGAGTGCCACCTCGGGCGCCGACAGCAGCAGTGGCGTCCGGCGCTCCACCACCTGCGTGGCGGTGCGCCCACGCAGCAACGCCGTCTCGAGCCGCACGGCGAGTGCCGCCGGCGTGAGGTCGCGCCAGCCCGGCAGCCGCACCAGCGTCCAGCCGCTGGCGGTGTGTCCCCACCCATGGTTGTCGGAACCCGCCACCAGCGCGAGGTTCAGCGAGTCGGCGAGGTGCAGGAGCTCGGCATGCCGCGTGAGGCCCATCGTGAGCCCCTTCGGTGCGCCATCGTTGATCTCGATGGCGTTGGTGCGGGGAAGCGAGTCCTGACCGTCGCCGGCGAACATCGGGATGCGGAACGGGATCGTCTGCACGATCACCGGCGGGCGCCCGCCGGCCAGCACGAGGCCTCGGGTGACGTGATCGCCGGCGACGATGAACGTGGATTCCGCCGGCGTCATCGACAGCACGTTGATGTGCTGGCCCCCGCTGCGGAGCTCCAGCCCGGAGAGGAGCACCACCCCGTCGCCCGCGCGCTTCGGGTTCGTGGCGACGGCGTCGAACGCGCCGCCGAATCGCTTGTGGTCCGTGATGTAGGCCACGTCGAAGCCGCTCGCGCGGTGCCACTCGCGCACGCGGGCCGGGGTCCAGTCAGGGCGCGCGTCGTGCGAGGACGCCGTGTGGGCGTGCACGTCCACCACCACCACATCCGGATCATCCACCTCGAGTCGTGCCATCGGGCGGGGGACGAGCACGTTCACGAGCATCGCCAGCACCGGCGCCAGCAGCACCACGACCAGCAGCCCACCACACTCGCGCCGCCAGACCGGCCAGCTCGTGCAGCGCGCGAAGGCCACGCATCGCCAGGCCACGAAGCCGACCAGCAGGGTGAGGATCACGGCGATGTGCTGTGGCACGGTGAGCAGCGCATGCATGTCGAAGAGCGCCGCCACCGGGCCGAGGAGCACCAGATCGCGGCCGATGTCGAGACGCATGCCCTGCACCTCGCCGTGCGTGGCCGCATCCCGCAGCGGTGACTGCGCCACGAACGCCGTGCCGACCACCAGCAGCGTCACCGCCGCGGGCAGGAGCAGGTCCCGCACGCAGACGGCGCGAAGCCGGCTGCGCAGCACCAGCGCACGGCGCGTGACCGGGCACAGGACGCGCCTGCAGCGCGGTGCCCGGTTCACCTGCGACAGGACCTCTTTCGGCGTTCGTTCGGCCACGCGTGAACGGATGGAAGTGGCGTCGAGCGGAGGGGACGTGCCGGCGCGCTACGTTGAGTGCGCTATACCCAAGCCAGCCAGAACCTTTTCCGCAAGTAACGCTTGCATGCCAAACAGACTCGCCTCGGAAGCCTCCCCCTACCTTCGCCAGCACGCCGACAACCCGGTCGACTGGTATCCGTGGGGGGAGGCAGCCTTCGCGGCAGCCCGGGGGACGGACCGCCCGATCCTGCTCAGCATCGGGTATGCGGCGTGCCACTGGTGCCACGTCATGGCGCACGAGTCGTTCGAGGACGCCGCCACCGCCGCCGTGATGAACCGGCTGTTCGTGAACGTGAAGGTGGACCGCGAGGAGCGCCCCGACGTGGACGCGATCTACATGCAGGCGGTTCAGGCGATGACCGGTCGCGGCGGCTGGCCGATGACGGTGTTCCTGACCCCCGACGGCGAGCCGTTCTACGGCGGCACCTACTTTCCGCCGGCGGACATCCAGGGCATTCCCAGCTTCACGCGGTTGATGCAGAGTGTCGCCAGCGCCTGGACCACGCGACGCGAGGCGGTGACGGCCACCGCCACCACGCTGCGCGACCTGTACGCCAACGCCAGCGCGCCACTCACCCCGTCGGGGCGCGTGACCGCCGCGCTGCTGCACGACGCGGCAGCGGCGACCCTCGCGCAGCACGATGCCGAGGCGCAGGGCTTCGGCACCGCGCCGAAGTTCCCGCAGGCCATGGCTCTCGACTTCCTGCTGCGCCACGGCACGCGTCACGCCCACGACGGCGCCCTCGGCGTGGTGACCGACACGTGGCTGGCGATGACACAGGGCGGCATCTTCGACCAGCTCGGCGGCGGGTTCGCACGGTATGCCATCGACCGCGCGTGGGTGGTGCCGCACTTCGAGAAGATGCTCTACGACAACGCCCTGCTCGCCCGGCTGGGTGTGCACCTGGCGCAATCCACCGGCAGCGCCGAGATCGAGCGGGCCACCCGCGATGTGATCGGATGGGTGATGCGCGAGATGACGGCCGGTGACGGCAGCCTGTACGCCAGCATCGATGCCGACAGCGAGGGCGAGGAAGGGCGCTACTACACCTTCACGCGCGACGAGCTGCGCGCCCTGCTGGGCGACGATGCGCCGCTGGCGGAGCTGGCGTTCGGCGTCACGGCGGGCGGGAACTTCGAGGGGAAATCCATCCTCGTGCAGGCGATGTCGCTGGAATTCGTGGCCGCCAGGCTGGCGATGCCGCTGGACGAGGTGTCCGCGCGGATGGTGCGCGTGCGGCAGCGGCTCCTGCAGGCACGGGCCCGGCGCGTGCCACCGGCCACCGACCGGAAACGCGTGGCCGCGTGGAATGGGCTGATGCTCGCCGCGCTTGCGGAAGCGGCGCGGGTGTTCGGAGACCCTGGCATCCTCCGCGCCGCCACACGGCTGGCGGCGTTCCTGACGACGACGATGTGCAACGGCGACCGTGTGGGCCGGAGCTGGATCGAGGGGAGCCGCCTGACCCCCGGCTACCTCGACGACCAGGCGGCCGTCATCGCGGGACTGCTCGCGCTCTACACCTGCACCGGCTCGCTCGACGCGCTGCAGCACGCGCGCCGCCTCGCCGTGGCGATGGTGCGCGACTTCCACGACCCGCAGGCGCGCAGTTTCTACGACACGGCGCGCGATCACGAGGCGCTCATCACCCGGCCGCGCGAGCTCACCGACAACGCCACGCCGTGCGGCGCCGCACTGGCCTGCGACGTGTTGCTGCAGCTTGCCACGCTCGACGACATGCCGGAGTACCGTGCGATCGTGGGGCAACACCTCGAGGCCGTGGCGGCAACGATGGCCGACCACCCGCTGGGGTTCGGCCACTGGCTCGGCGTCGCCGACCGCTGGGTGCATGGCGGCGTGGAAGTGGCACTGGTGAGTGGACCGGACGGCGACGACGACTTCCTGGCGACGGTCAACAGGGCCTACGTCCCCGCCCTCACGCTGGCGCGGTCAGGCGCAGGGGCCGCGACGGATCCGGCGGTGCCGGCCCTGCTGCGCGGCCGGACGACGGCAGCGGGCCGGACGACCGCGTGGGTCTGCCGCGGCCACACCTGCGAGCTCCCCGCCACCGACACGCGGACGCTGGCGCAGCAGCTGCGCGCCGCCGTGCGCTTCCAGGGCGGGTGACGCCGCCCTCCCGGGCGTTCAGGGGGACGGGGATCCCAACGTCGCTCTCCTGTGCGCAGCCTGGCACGTAGCTTTCCTGCCACTTCGCGGCAGCCGCTCTCCGATCCCCTCGTCCGTCCACCCTGCATGACCACCGCACCGCGTTCGTTCACCCGCGACCTCTTCGCCGGCGAGATCCACGACGACCTGATCTTCCCCTATCCGGATTCGCTCGAGCAGCGCGATCCGGCGGAAGCGGCCGTCGTCACCCGGATCATCCGCGAGCTCAACGCGCTGGTGGGGGACCTGATACGTCCCGAGCAGTTCGACGAGGACGAGGCGATTCCCGAGCCGGTGATCCAGGCGTTCGCACGTCTGGGGTTACTTGGCATCAGCATCCCGAAGGAGTACGGCGGCCTCGGGTTGTCCACGGCGGGGTACGCGCGGGTGTTCGCGGCGGTGGCCACCGTCGATCCGTCGCTGGCGGTGCTGGTGGGGGTGCACTGCGGCCTGGGGGGCAAGGCCATCGCCCTCTACGGAACCGCCGACCAGAAGGCGCGCTACCTGCCTATGCTCGCGCGCGGCGAGACGCTGGCGGCTTACGCGCTGACCGAACCCGAGACGGGGTCCGACGCGCAGCACATCGTCACCACCGCGCGGCTGAACGACGCCGGTACCCACTGGCTGCTGAGCGGGCGCAAGTACTGGATCGGCAATGGCCACCGCGCCGGCGTGCTGGCCTGCTTCGCGCAGACCCCGGTGGAGCGCGACGGTCGCACGGTGATGCGCCCCACGGCGTTCATCGTCCGGCCGGACATGCCCGGATTCCACATCGAGCGCACCTTCCGCAAACTCGGCATCAAGGGATCCACGCAGGCGGAGTTGCGGTTCGACAATATGGCCGTGCCGGTGGACCACGTGCTCGGCGAGGTGGGCAAGGGGTTCAAGGTGGCGGTGCATGCCCTGAACGCCGGCCGGCTGAGCCTCGCCGCGGGCTGCACGCTCGGCACCCGGGCGATCCTCGGCCAGTTCGTGCAGTACGCCGGCGAGCGGGTGCAGTTCGGCAAGCCGCTGGCGGACTTCGAGATCACGCAGCGCAAGATGGCCGACCTCGCCGCCGACCAGTACGCCGCCGACAGCATGATCGGCGTGCTGGTCTCGCTGATGTCCCGCGAGGGCGTGGACGCGTCGCTGGAGGCGGCGTGCGTGAAGGTGTTCGCGAGCGAGATGGCGTGGCGCGCGGCGGACGAGATGGTGCAGCTTGCCGGCGGGCGCGGCTTCTGCAAGCCGTGGCCGTACGAGCGGCAGCTCCGCGACGTGCGCATCAACCGCATCTTCGAGGGGGCGAACGAGATCCTGCGGCTCTTCATCGCGCTGAACGGCGTGCAGGGGCCGGCCGAGACGCTGCAGGAGCTGGGCGACGCGATGAAGGCCCCGATGCAGAACATGGGGCTGCTCACGGAGTTCGTGGTGAGCAAGGTGAAGAGCGCGCTGCGGGTGGGGGAAGACGCCACCGTGGACACACCGCTGCATGCCCGCCTCGATCCCCACCGCAGGTACTTCGAGAAGCACGTGGCCGAGCTGCGCACCGCCACCGACGCCGCGATCATGGCGCACAAGAAGCAGCTCATCGACCGGCAGATGCTGGTGGAGCGGCTCTCCAACATGGCAATCGAGCTCTTCGCGCGCGCCTGTGTCCTGAGCCGCACGCAGCGCCTGCTGCGCGAGCGGGGGCTGGAGGCGCTGGAGCGGGAGCTGCACCTCTGCGACCTGTTCTGCGTGCAGAGCGGCCGTCGCTTCCGCGAGCAGCGCGAGAACCTCGAGAGTCCGCAGGACGCGACGCGCCGCGCGATCGCCGAGGACCTGCGGGCGGCCGGCGGGGCGTTCGTGCCGGACTCGGTGCTCGAGGTGCGGCTGGACCTGCCCCGCCACCCGGTGGTGCCGCTGCGGGAGCCGTCGCAGGAAGTTCGGTGACAGAAATCCGGTGACATCAGAAATCCGGAAATCCGGTGACAGTGCACTCGGGGAAATCCGGTGACAGGAGATCCGGTGACAGGAAATCCGGTGACAGTGCACTCATTTCATGTGGGTAGTGAGTGCACTGTCACCGGATATTCCCCGGAGGAAATGAGTGCACTGTCACCGGATTTTCACTGTCACCGGATTTTCACCTGTCACCGAATTCTTGGTCCGGAGGAAATGAGTGCACTGTCACCGGATTCTTGTCACCGGATTCTCGTCACCGAGATTTCGTGCTTCGGCGCCCTCCCCTCTCGCATCGGTGACGATGCCGCGCCGAACACGCCCCCAACGGCCTACGACTGGAAGTCGAGCCCGAGGTCGAGCGCCGGCGCCGAGTGGGTGAGCGCCCCGATGCTGATCCAGTCCACGCCGGTGGCGGCGATGGAGCGCACGCGGTCGAGCGTCACGCCGCCACTGGCCTCCACGATCGCCCGGCCGGCGACGAGCTTGACGCAGTCAGCCATCGCATCGAGCGACATGTTGTCGAGCATGATCACGTCGGCGCCGGCAAGCAGCGCCTTCTCGACCTGGGCGATGCGGTCGGCCTCCACCTCCACCTGCGTGCCGGCGGGGAGCGTGGCGCGGACGGCCGCCACGGCAGCCACGATGTCGCCCCCCACGGCGGCCAGGTGGTTGTCCTAGAGCATCGCCATCGACGCCAGGTCCATGCGGTGGTTCCGGCCGCCGCCGCAGCGCACGGCGTACTTCTCGAGCTGGCGGAGGCCGGGCGTGGTCTTGCGGGTGTCGAGGATGCGGGCCGGCGTGCCGGCCACGGCCTGCACGAAGGTGCGCGTGACCGAGGCGATCCCCGAGAGGTGCATCATGTAGTTCAGTGCCACCCGCTCCGCCTGCAGCAGTGCGCGTGCGGGGCCGGTGATCCGCAGCACGGCGTCGCCGGGCTCCACCACCGACCCATCGGAGCGCACGACGTCCACCCGCACGTGCGGCGAGACCTGGCGGAACGCCTCGATGGCCAGCGGGCCACCGCAGACCACGCCCGCCGTGCGCGCACCGAGCGTGGCCGACGACATCGCCGATGCGGGGATGGTGGCGAGGGTCGTCACGTCCTCGAACGCGCGGTCCTCGAACAGGGCCTCACGGACGGCGGTGCGCAGCGGGATCTCGCGCAGCGGGAAGCCGAAGATGTCCGGGACTGCGGGCTGCGTGCTCATTCGCCCGGATCGACGCCGGGGCCGGGCGGCGTGGACGGCGTGGTGCCGCCGATCGCGATCATCCGGTCGATGGCCCGGCGCGCCCGGTCCGCCACGTCACGCGGCACGGTGATGCGGTGCTCCATGGTCTGCAGCGCGGCCAGCACCTTGGGCAGCGTGGTCACCTTCATGTAGGCGCAGCTCGCACGATCGTTGGCGGCGAAGAAGGTCTTGGACGGGTTCTCGTGGCGCAGGCGGTGCAGGATGCCGATCTCGGTCGCGACGATGAACTCGGTGGCGGCGCTCTCGGCCGGACGCCGGATCATCCCCTCGGTGCTGAGGATCGAGAGCTGCCGGCTGGAGACCGCGCCGCTGGACACGGCATCCAGCACACTGGTGCTGCAGCCGCACTCCGGATGCACCAGGAACTCGGCGTCGGGATGGGCGGCGCGCATGCTGTTGATGTTCTCCGGGTCGATGCCGGCGTGCACGTGACACTCCCCCATCCACACGACGATGTTCTCGCGCCCGGTCACGCGCTTGACGTGGGCGCCGAGGAACATGTCAGGGCAGAAGAGGATGGTGCGCTCGGCCGGGATGGCCTGGATCACCTCCACCGCATTGCCGGAGGTGCAGCAGTAGTCCGTCTCCGCCTTCACCTCGGCAGTGGTGTTCACGTAGCTCACGACCACGGCGCCGGGATACTCCCGCTTCCACGCGCGAAGCTGTTCGGCGTCGATGGTGGACGCCAGCGAGCAGCCGGCGGCCAGGTCCGGGAGCAGGACCGTCTTCTGCGGCGAGAGGATCGCCGCCGTCTCGGCCATGAAGTGGACGCCGCAGAACACGATCACCTCGGCATCGGTGCGGGCGGCCTCACGGGAGAGGCCGAGCGAGTCACCCACGTAGTCGGCCACGTCCTGGATCTCGGGCCGCTCGTAGTTGTGCGCCAGGATCACCGCGTTGCGTTCCTTCGCCAGCGCGCGGACCTGCGCATGGAGCGCGGCGTCATACTGCGTTTCCAGCACCGTCATGCCGTCGTCCTCACCATTCGATGTGCGTTTCGCGCCACTTCCGCTTGGCGCGCGGGAAGTCGCTGCGGAAGTGCCCGCCGCGACTCTCCTTCCGAAGCAGCGCCGCCTGCACGATCATGCGGGCGGTCTGCACCATGTTCAGCTCCTCGGTGGCCCCCTCGGGCAGCCGCGCCTCGATGGCGTCCACTTCCTTCACTGCCACGCGCAGGCCGCGCGCGGTGCGGTCGATCCCGGCGTACTGCCACATCACGTTCCGCACCGCGTCGGCCGCCACCTGCGCGGCGCCGCGGTCCCGCAGCACCGGCACGGTCCATGGCACGAAGGCCGGCTCCCGCACGCCGTGCGGCCCGGTCAATGCAATGTCGCGGCTGACACGCTCCGCGAACACCAGCCCCTCGAGCAGCGAGTTGGAGGCCAGCCGGTTGGCACCGTGCACGCCGGTGCAGGCCACCTCGCCGGCGGCGTACATCCCTGGCACCGTGGTACGGCCATCGAGGTCGGTCACGATGCCGCCCATCATGTAGTGTGCCGCGGGGGTGACCGGGATCAGGTCGTGGCGGGGGTCCACGCCGCGCGCGGTGCAGAGCGCGAAGATGCCGGGGAAGCGCGTGTCGAAGTCCGTGATCGCGCGGGCATCGAGGTGCACGATCCCGGTGCGTTGCTGCGCACGGAAGATCTCGCGGGCGACGATGTCGCGCGGCGCCAGCTCGGCCAGCCGGTGCTTCTCGGGCATGAACCGCTTCCCGGTGCCGTCGAGCAGGATCGCTCCCTCACCGCGCACCGCCTCGCTCACCAGCGCCAGCGGGTTCTCGCTGGTGGCGAGGGCGGTGGGATGGAACTGCACGAACTCCATGTCGGCCATGCGTGCGCCGGCGCGGTGCGCGATCGCGAAGCCGTCGCCGGTGGCCACGGTGGGATTGGTGGTGTGCCGGAACACCTGCCCCAGCCCACCCGTCGCCAGCACCACCGACTCCGCGTAGACCTCCACCGGCCGGCCGTCGATGGCGGCGCGCACGCCGATGCAGCGCCCGTCGACGAGGATCACGTCCAGCACGCGGGCTGTCTCGAGCACCTTCACGTTCGGGGCCGCCAGCACGCGCTCGATCAGCGTGCGTGACACCTCCGCGCCGGTCTGGTCACCGCGCGCGTGCACGATCCGGCGGCGCGAGTGTGCCGCCTCCTTGCCCAGCTTGAAGCCGCCGGCGGCTGTGAGGTCGAACTGCGCCCCCGCCTCCACCAGTTCGCGCACGCGATCCGGGCCTTCGCGCACGAGCACGTCCACCGCGTCCACGTCGCAGAGGGCTGCACCGGCGGCAAGCGTGTCGCGGCGGTGCAGCTCGGGACTGTCACCGGCGCCGAGTGCGGCGGCGATGCCGCCCTGCGCCCACATCGTGTTGGAGTCGCGCAGCGTCCGCTTCGTCATCAGCAGCACGGGGCCCTGCTCCGCGCAGCGCCAGGCCGTGAACAGTCCGGCGACACCGCTGCCGACCACCAGCACGCGGGTCGAGATGCGCGGGATCATCAGCGCGAGCCCTCAGGGGTGGTGACCGCGATGACGCGACCGCGGCGGCGCAGTACCGGGCTCACGCGCGCGATCTGGACCGGCGGTTGCGCGGCGATGAGCGGTTCCGGGGCGCCGATGGCCTCGGGGGCCTCGGTGGCGACGAACCGATAGAGCTGCGCGGGACGTCCGGTGGTGCTGGTGCGCTGCTCCCGGGTGGGCCTGACGATGCCGAGCATGTCCACCTTGCGACGGAAGTTCCGCTTGTCGAGATCGCGGCCAAGGATGACTTCGTAGACGCGCTGCAGCTCGCTGAGCGTGAAGCGGGGGGGCAGCAGCTGGAAGCCGACGGTGGTGTAGGAGAGCTTGTTTCGGAGCCGTGCGAGGGCGTAGTCGATGATGCGCCGATGGTCCAGCAGCAGCGCGGGCAGCGAGGCGACCGGCCACCACTCGGCAGGTGTGCCGGCGCCGGGGGGCATCAGGTCGGCGGCGACGAGGGCGTAGTGGCCGACGCTGAC
Source organism: Gemmatimonadaceae bacterium (assembly GCA_020851035.1). Classification (NCBI taxonomy): domain Bacteria; kingdom Pseudomonadati; phylum Gemmatimonadota; class Gemmatimonadia; order Gemmatimonadales; family Gemmatimonadaceae; species Gemmatimonadaceae bacterium. The sequence goes on from JADZDM010000006.1 coordinate 53,659, forward strand.
GGTGCGCTGGCCGGGATCGCGGGCCACGTCGCCGAACGTATAGAGCTGTTCGAGCCAGACCTCGGCGCTGCCGGCGGCCGCGGCGAGGGCTCGCCGGGCGGCGAGATCGAGCGCCTCGTCCGGGCGGACGAGGTCGCTGGGGAGGGTCCAGGCCTGACCGACCGGCGCGAGGAGCACGTGGAGTGCGTCGGCGCGGATGGTGAAGACCACGACGTCGACGCCGACACGGATCGTCGGGACGGCGGGCAACGGCCCCGCCCGGTTAGTGTCTGGCATACACGATAATAGTGTACGGCACACACCAAGCGCAATCTCGCCCGGCGACGGCGGCTCGCGCGCGCACCCGGCTGAATCACGCGGACGGGAAATCCGTAGGTGAGGCTGTCGCGACACCCTGGCCGCGGCACGTCCCGCACGGAGATGCACCATGACGCTGCTCCTCAACCTCCTCTGGTTCACCATCGGCGGCGGTATCGTCGCCGGCCTCGCCTGGCTGGCGCTGGGCGGGTTGCTGGCGCTGACGGTGGTCGGCCTGCCGTTCGCGATCGCCGCCTGGCGCATCGCGGGGTTCGCGGCGTGGCCGTTCGGGCGGACGCTGGTGGACGTGCGGGACCTGGGCGGGCAGCCGATCGCCGGCACCGACCTGGCGAACGTGCTCTGGATCATCTTCGCCGGCATCTGGCTGCTGATCTCGCACGTGACGGCCGGCGTGGGCTACTGCCTCACGATCGTGGGCATCCCGTTCGGGCTCGCACACTTCCGGCTGGCGGCCGTGTCGTTCGCGCCGCTGGGGAAGCGGGTGCAGCACCTCTGAGCGAGCGTCCGTTGCCATGGCGCGCGTGACCCGGGCCGCCGCTACCGCCGCACGAACCCGGCTTCGAGCATCGTAAAGTGATCCGCATCGCCGAAACGGTGCCGCGAGAGCGCAACCCGAAGCCCCACCGACGACGAGGCGGCGCCGGCGCTGCGCCTCGCGACGATGAGCGCGAGCGCGCCGTTCAGCCCATGCGCTCCGGTGGCGCCTGAGCTGCCGAGCGCACCGAGCAGCGTCAGCCCGCCTGACGGCACGAGCCAGACCCCGGGGCTCACCGCGATCGGCAGCGACAGGTTGGCGCGCACACCTCCGACGACGACACCGAAGCCCAGCGCACGGGGCACCACCACCACGGCGAAATCGGGGCCAGGGCGATTGGGCCGCAGGGACGTGGCGGTGAGGCCGATCGCGGCGAAGGACAGGTCGAGCGACTCACTCGAGCTGGGCAGCATGATCGTGCCACCGACCAGCCAGCGACCACTGTCCGCCGGCGTGACCGGGTCGGTCGCGATGGTGTCAGCAGGCACCGAGTCGCGCTGCTGCGCTTTGGCGGGGCGGACGGCCAGCACGACGAGCAGGCTCGCGAGCAGTGCCAGGAGTCGGCGACCGGACGGATCGCGGTATCTGGTGACGTGCACGTACGGTCGCCCCGATCGGGGTGAGAGGGTCACTCTCACCCAGGATCGCCGGCGCGGGCTCGCGACGGCATACGTCATGTGACGTAGAGGTGCGATGCGCGGCAGCCCCCACGCGTGCCGTCCGCGTGCGGATGCATGACACGCCCCGTCACACGCGGGCCACGTGCAGCCGCGTCGACATTCGCGATCCACGATCGGCAACGGCACCCGCATGTCCCGCATGCGTTTCGCCGCCGCCTGCGCAGGGCAGACGGCGGCGGAACACGACATGCACTGCTGGCGCTTACGGCGTCCCGCCCAGGTTCGGGTTCGTCTCCAGCTCCGAGCGCGGGATCGGGAAACAGAGGGTCCGACCGGTCATGTCATCCGACACGCCCGGGCGTGCCAGCGCTGCCCAGCGACGCTGGTCGCCAAGCCGTCGCGCCTCGAGCCAGAGCTCGATGCCACGCTCGCGCTTGAGTGCCTCCCATGCCTCGGTGTCGTTCGTGGCAACCCAGGGTGCGAGTCCGAGCGAGATCCGCCGCGCGTTGAGCTTCGTCATCGCCGCGGGCGCGTCACCACCCACCAGCAGCGCTTCGGCCTCGATCAGCCGCATCTCCCATCCCGTCGCGAGGTTGATGGAGCTGGCGCGGTCCGGGAACTTCGTCTGGAAGAACCAGCGCACCAGGCCACCCAGGCTGGCCACGGCGGCGTCACCGTTGCGCACGGTCAGGCTCGAGTCGAACGGCACGCGCGGGTCGCGGGTGGTGCGACGGTACTCGTCGTAGAACGTGCCCCAGACGGTGTGCGCCCTGTACGGCTGGTTCGCCGAGGCCCAGTACACGCGGTTGTACTGCGCGACGGTGTTCACGTAGTACGGCATGCGATACGCGAAGGTGTTCGAGATCGCACCGGCGTCGGTGGTGGCCCCGGCGAGGTCGTTGCGGAGCAGGCGCACCGAGGCGCGGCCGGCGGTGGCCGCATCGCGCAGCGCGGTGTTGTTGGCGGCCGTCGCCACGGTGATGGCCTCGGTGAACGCCGCCTCGGCGCGCTCGAGGTACACCGTGTACGGCTGCTTCGCCCCGCCGTCGATCACCCCGTCGCAGAAGTTCTCCCCGAGGTGCCGGTTGGCGTAGCCGGTCCAGACGAGGGCCTGTGCGAGGGTCGCGTTGTTCGTCGCCGCCGTGCCGAGCACGGTCTTGATGCGCGCCACGCCCGACTCGGCGGTCCAGCGCGCGCGCTGCGCCTGGTTCCACCAGTCGTCGCCGTCGTCGGCGGCGAGGATGCCCACCTGCTGGCGCACCGAGATGCCGAACGCCGCGGTGGAGCCGGAGGGCAGGACCTCCTTCGTCACGGCGGCGCCGGTGTAGGCGGTGAAGTTGAGCGCCTCGGCCAGGTCACGCCCGGCGCCGTTGGCGATGGCCGTGAGTGCGGCGGCGTTGTCGAGGAACGTGGCCTGGATGGGGCCGGGGTTGGTGACCTTCAGGTCGCAGGCGGCGAGGAGGGCCAGGCCGGCGACGCGAGCCGTGCGCCCGATGGCGCGGGATGTCATCGTCATGGTCGCGGCCTCAGAACGTGATACGCAGGGACGTGAGGTACATCGCGGGCGCAGGGATGTGCTCCGAGATGTACCGCACGGTGGCGTTGAACCCGTCATTCCCCGACATCTCGGGATCGAACAGCGGCATGCCGTAGTTGCGGCGGAAGACGTTCTGTGCCGAGAGCACGAACATGCTGCTGGCCGTGCCCGGGATCAGCCGGCCGAGCGGCACGGTCACGGTGATGTCGCGGATCTTGAAGAAGTCGGCCGGGAAGATGAACATGTCCTGGCGCGCGTTGGCAGGGATGCAGGTGAGCGTCTCGCGCGGGGTGAGCGGCTGGCTCGCCGCGATGGCCGTGTAGGCGCGGGCGCACGTCGGCCAGAGCACGGAGCGCGAGAGGGCCTGGAACGAGGCATCCTCGTCGATGTAGGCACCGCCCTGGTACTCGCCGCGGGCCGAGATGCTGATCCCCTTCCAGGTGGTGATGCTGAGCGTCGGCGAGAGGATCAGCGTGGGCTGCGAGGGGCCGAAGGTGTAGTTGGAGGTGGTGTCGATCGGGGCGCCGATGACGTCGGCGTTGCGGATCAGTCGGCCGCGCAGCACGGGGGCGGGCTGCCCCTCGATCACCCAGCCGAAATTACCGACGCTGAACGACGTCGCACCGCCAAGGCTCAGCACCTTGCTCTTGTTGGTGCTGACATTGAGGCCGGCGCGGATGCCGAGGTTCTTCCGCTCGAGGAGCGTCGCATTGATCGCGGCCTCGATGCCGCTCTTCTGGATCTTGCCGGCGTTGCCGAGCGAGCTGGCGAGGAAGCCGTTCGACGGAATGTTGCGGACGAAGAAGAGTGCGTCGGAGGTGACGGCCTTGAACCAGGTGAAGTCCACCGAGAAGCGGCCCGAGAACAGCGTCTGGTCGAGCCCGAACTCCGTCTCCACGGTGCGCTCGGGACCGAGGTTCGGGTCACCGAGGTTGAGCGGCCGGACGGCCGGCGCCGTGCCCCAGCCCACCGGTTCCCAAGTCTGCACCGAGGCGAAGGCCGTCGGCGCACGACCGGCGGCGCCGTAGGCCGCGCGGGCCTTGAGCGTACCGAACTTCTCCTTCCAGAAGCTCTCGTCGGACACCACCCACGACGCACTCGCCTTCGGGTAGGTCTGGAAGCCGAAGTTGGTGCCGAAGGCGCTGTTGCCATCGACGCGTGCGCCGACGGTCACGAAGTACCGGTCCTTGTAGCCGAACAGCGCCTGGCTGAAGGCCCCGCCGGTGATGTTCTTGAGGCGGTTCTCGTCGGCGTTGCGCAGCGAGCCGGAGGCGACGGTCGGGTTGGTGGGCGCGGGGTAGTTCTCCGAGTACGCCACGACGTCACCGACCTTCGAGCTGATGTACTGCGTGCCGGCCGAGAGCGTGGCACGGAAGTCGTTGCCGGCGCGGATCTCGAAGTTGTTGGCCCAGTCGAAGCTCAGGATCTTGTTCTGCCAGACCTGGTTCTGGATGATGCCGAGCAGTGCGCCGGGGAAACCGTAGGGGCGCACGTTCCGGTTCTCGAGTGCCGAGCGATCGAGCCCGATCACGAGCCGGCTGGAGAAGCGCTCGATGGGGGTCCACGTGGTGGTGGCGCCCATCAGCAGGCGATCGATGTTCGACGTGAGCTGCTGCCCGTACACGAGCTTGATCGTGTCCGGGTTGGCGTTGCCGAAGTAGTTGCGGCTCTGGCGGAAGGCGTTGAGCGTGACGCCCTGCGCATTGTTCCCGGCGGGGGTCTGCGTGATCAGGTTGCTGGTGTATGACGTGTTCCAGCTGAACTGCACGTGCTTCATCGGGTTGAAGTCCAGGTTCGCCCGGAGCTGGTACTTGCGCTCGTTGTCGAGCTGCAGGACGCCATTGGTGTTGTCGGCACCGAACGAGAAGAGGTACTTCACGTTGTTCTGCGTGCCGCCGGCCACCTGCGCCTGCATGCCGATGCGGCCGCCGTCGCGGAGGAACGGGTCCATGTAGAGCAGCGGGGCGTCGCCGGCCCCGAACTTCTGCATGCGGGAGAAGCCGGAGTTGAGCTGTGCGGTCCACTTCGGCGCGCCGCTGGAGCCGCGCTTGGTGAAGATCTGGATCACGCCGGCGGCGGCGTCGGTGCCGAAGAGCGTGGTGGCGGCGGCGCCCTTCACGACCTCGATGCGCTCGATGTCGTCGGGGTTGATGTCGTTGAGCGGGCTCCCGTTGGAGTTGGCCCCGCGCTGCGTGGCCCCCTGGAAGATGCCGTTGCGCGGGTACTCGTCGGACCGGGTGCGGACGCCGTCGACGTAGATGAGCGGCTGGTTGCTGAGCGCCAGCGAGGTCGCGCCGCGAAGGCGGATCGCGCTGCCCGTGCCCGAGTTGCCGGTGCCACCCGAGATCTGCACACCGGCGACGCGGCCGGCGAGCAGGTTCGAGACGTTGGTGGGCACCTCGGGGATGTCGGCGGTGCTGACCTGGCCGATGGAGTTGCCCACCTCCCGCTTGCGGGCGGAGCCGGCGGTGCCGGTGACGACCACCTGGTCGAGCGAGACCGGGGAGGTCTTGATGACGAAGTCGAGGGTGAGGGTCTGGCCCGCCGCGAGCGTCACGGTGCGCTCCACCGACTCGTAGCCGATCGCACGGGCCCGGATGGTGGTGACACCGGCGGGGATGCGGCCGATGACGTAGCTCCCGTCCGGGCCGGCCTGCGTGCCGTTGGTGGTGCGCAGCACCAGCACCTGTGCACCCGGCACCGGCTGGCCGCCGGGGTTGGACACCTTGCCGCGCACCGTCGCGGTCTGGCCCTGTACCTGTCCTGCGACGGTCGCCGCGAGCACTGCCGTCAACGCGACCGTTCGTCCCACACTGTTCCACGCACGCCAAGCGAACATCCGCACCTCACCGGCTGATGGTACGACAACACCCCCGCCTGACGGTGGCGGGCAGGAACATGAAGTCGCATCAGCGGCGCGCGGTGAACGCGGCGCTCGACTGAATCGGTGGGTCCGGACCAGCAGGGCGTGCGTGACATGTCAGGCAAACGCACGGCGCCGGCAGCGAACATGCACCACGCCGACCCGCGTGGCAAGCGAATGGCGGCGGGTGCGGGACGACGGCCGGAATTATTCCGGCGTGCCCGGCCCGGGGCTCACCGAGGAGCCACCCCGCCCCCAGATGCTCCGGAAGGCGAAGACGACGACGCCGGTGAACACGCCGGCGATGCCGGCTGCGACACCGATGCTGCGCCGCCGGTTGACCGTCCGCTGCGCGCTCCCGTCCAGCGCCTGCGACGGCACGGTCAGCGCACCACGCCGCCACGGGAGTGCGTCGCCGTCGATGGTGGTCACCTCGGTCGGCAGCACCACCAGCGCCCCATCCGGCTCGCGGAGCTGCAGCCTGCCCTCGAGGGTGCGGATCCGCAGCCCGGCGGAGTCGGTGAGCGCACGCGCGCCGGCGGTGGTGAGTGTCAGCCGCACCTCGGAGCCGGCCACCAGCGCGCCCGGCGGCGCGGCGCGATACGTGTAGCAGCCGGAGAGCAGGCTGCCGAGTGTCAGCGGCAGGAGCGCGGCGCCCCGGGGCGGCAGCAGCGGCGACCGGCGTGAATGGGCGGGCATGATCGGGAATCGAGTGGGATGTCGGGCGAGCGCAGCGCGATCGAACCGGCCGTCAGTCCACACCGCCGAGTTCCGAAGCTGGAGTCTGCCTGCGGGCAGGGCAAGCCCGGCGAGCCCCGTCCCTCCGACGGTGCGTCGCGCGCGCGAACGACCGGGGGTGCGTGCGGCTGGGACGATGGCACGCCCTTCGCTTGCCGCACCCATCCACGCTGACGACCTTTCGCCCCTCATGCGATTCCTTCTCGCCGTCCTGGTCGTCCTGACGCTGGTCCACGGCGCACTGCTCTTCGTCCACCCGACCGCGGCGCCCTCGCTGGAGGCCGCCGGCACCGGGCCCACCGTCGGCGTGGTCTTCGACCTGGGTGGCCGCGGCGACAAGTCGTTCAACGACGGCGCGTACCTCGGAGCAGACTCAGCGGCGAAGGGGTTGTCGGCGCGCGTGCAGTTCATCGAGCCCGGTGACGGCTCGGACCGCGAGGCCGGCCTCCGCCTGCTGGCCGCCGAGCACCGCGACCTGGTGCTGGGTGTGGGCTTCATCTTCTCCGACGACCTCACCGGCCTGGCGAAGGAGTACCCGGACGTGAACTTCGCCGGCGTCGACTTCGCCGTGGCGACCGACGACAAGGGCACGGTCATCCCGCCGCCGCCGAACGTCGCGGCGCTCAAGTTCCGCGAGGAGGAGGGGTCGTTCCTGGTGGGTGCCCTCGCGGCGCTCGTCGGCGGCTCGAAGAAGGTCGGCTTCCTCGGCGGCATGGACATCCCGCTGATCCACAAGTTCGAGGCCGGCTACAAGGCCGGCGTGGCGTACGTGTGCCGCGACTGCACCGTGATCGCGCAGTACGCCGGCGTCACCCCGGAGGCGTTCCGGAACCCGAGCAAGGGCAAGGAGATCGCCCTCAGCCAGTACCAGCAGGGCGTCAACGTGATCTTTCATGCCAGCGGGTCCACGGGGCTCGGCATGTTCGAGGCGGCGCGCTCGATGGGGCGCGGGCACTTCGGCATCGGGGTGGACGCTGACCAGTACGGCGAGGCGCCGGGATTCGTGCTGACGTCGATGGTGAAGGGCGTGGACAACGCGGTGTTCGACACCATCCGCCGTGTGCGGGACGGCACGTTCAAGGGTGGCATCTACTCGTACGGCCTGAAGGAGAAGGGGGTGGGGTACATCTATGATGACAACAACCGCGCCCTCATCCCCGACAGCGTGCGCACACGCCTGATGCAGATCGAGGCCGACATCGTGGCCGGCCGCATCAAGGTGCCGAGCACCCGATCGTGAGCACGGCGGCGCGGGGATCGCTGGCGGTCCGGATGACGGGGGTCGCGAAGTTCTTCGGCCCGGTGCGGGCCAACCACGACGCGAGCCTCGAGGTCGCCGCCGGCGAGATCCACGCGGTGGTGGGCGAGAACGGGGCCGGCAAGAGCACGCTGCTGCGGGTGCTGAGCGGGATGTACGCCCCTGACGCCGGGACGGTGGAGGTGTTCGGGCGGGACGTGACGGGATGGAGCACGGCGGACGCGATCGCTGCGGGTGTGGGCATGGTGCACCAGCACTTCATGCTCGTGCCGACGCTGACGGTGGCGGAGAACGTGGTGCTGGGGCGCGAGCCGATGCAGGGCCTGACGTACGATCGCGCGCATGCCGAGTCGGCGCTGGAGACGCTGAGCCGTGAGTCGGGGCTGGCGTGTGTGCCGTCGCGGCTGGTCTCGGAGCTGAGCGTGGGCGAGGCGCAGCGGGTGGAGATCCTGAAGACGCTCTATCGCGGGGCGACGCTGCTGATCCTGGACGAGCCGACGGCGGTGCTCTCGCCGCCGGAGGTGACGGAGTTGTGGAAGGTGCTGCGGACGGTGCGTGATGGCGGGGCGACGATCGTGCTGGTGACGCACAAGCTGGACGAGCTGATGGACGTGACGGACCGGATCACGGTGATGCGTCGCGGGGCGACGGTGGGGCGGATGGTGACGCGGGAGACGACGCCGGCGGCGATTGCGACGGCGATGGTGGGGCGCGAGGTGCGGCTGGATGCGAACGGGATGCCGACGGGGGCGGATGGGGAGGCGGTGGGTGCGGCGGTGGCGGATGCGAACGTGGGCACGGACGCGGGGGGCCCCCCCGATCAAACAATCGTCGCCACCCGCCGCGATCGCATCACCGGAACCACGCCAGCCGCCATCTTTTCCACCCCCACCCCCGCCTACACCGCCGCCCCCCGCCTCCACCTCGCCGCCATCACCGTCGCCGGCCGCTCCTCCGCCCGCGCCGTCGACGCCCTCTCCCTCTCCATCGCCCCCGGCGAGATCCTCGGCATCGCCGGCGTCGAGGGCAACGGACAGACGGAACTCGTCGAGGCCATCGCCGGCCTCCGCCCCGTCGCCAGCGGCACCATCAGCGTCGACGGCACCGACGTCACCCGCTTCCCCATCGGCAAGCGGCTCGCCCACGGCATCACGCACATCCCCGAGGACCGGCACGCGCGCGGACTCGTGCTCGACTACTCGATCGAGGACAACCTCATCCTCGGCCGGCAGAAACAGTACTCGTGGAGCGGCAACATCGATCGCGCCCGCGCCCGCGCGTTCGCCGAGGACCGCATCACGGCGTTCGACATCCGCCCCGCCGATCCCACCGCGCCGGCCCGGTCGCTGAGCGGCGGCAACCAGCAGAAGATCGTCGTCGCGCGCGAGATGCCCGCCGACTTCCGCGTGCTGCTGGCCGCGCAACCCACCCGCGGCGTCGACGTCGGCGCCATCGAGTTCATCCACGACCAGCTCCGCATGGCACGGCGCGCGGGCAAGGCGATCCTGCTGGTGAGCGCCGAACTCCACGAGATCCTCGCCCTCAGTGACCGCGTGGCCGTGATGTACCGCGGCCGGATCGTCACCGAGATGCCGCGGGCCGAGGCGTCCGAGGACGTGCTGGGCCCGTGGATGACCGGAGCGCGCTCGTGAGCCGTGGCACCATGCACGCCATCGAGGACGGAGTGCTCCCGACACTCACCGCGCTGCTGGTGGCGCTGGTGGCCGGTGACCTGCTGATCCTCTCCTACGGGCAGGCACCCGGTGAGGTCTGGCGCCTCATGCTGAGCGGCACGTGGGGCAACGCCTATGGCATCGCGCAGGTGCTGTACAAGGCCACCACGCTCGTCTTCACCGGCCTCAGTGTGGCCATCGGCCTGCGCGCCGGCCTGTTCAACATCGGCGCCGAGTCGCAGCTCGCCGCCGGCGGGTTCTGCGCCGGCGCCCTCGGGCTGATGCTGCCCGCCGGCATCACGCCCTGGGTCGCGATCCCGCTCTGCCTGCTGGCGGCGATGATCGGCGGCGCCCTGGTCGGCCTGATCCCGGGTGTGTTGCGTGCGCGGTTCGGCGCGCACGAGGTGATCGCGACCATCATGCTGAACTTCATCGTGCTGGCCTTCCTGAACTGGGCCATCTCGGCCACCGGCCTGGCCGTACCCGAGACGCTCCACACACCCCCCGTGGCCAGTTCCGCGATCCCGCGACTGGCCTCGTGGTTCCCGGCGTTCCACGGGTCCGCGGCCAACGCCACCATCCTGGTCGCGCTGCTGGCGGTCATCGTCGCCGCGTGGATGTTGTTCCGGTCGCGCTACGGATACGAACTGCGCGCGGTGGGGCTGCAGCCGCTGGCGGCCGAGTCGGGTGGCATCCGCGTGCCGCGCATCTGGATCAGCGCGATGGTCATCGCCGGTGCCGTGGCGGGACTGGGCTCCGCGAACTTCGTGCTCGGCTACAAGAACTACTTCGAGGACGGCTTCTCCGGCGGCGCCGGGTTCCTTGGCATCGCGGTGGCGCTGGTGGGGCGGAACAACCCGTTCGGCGTGCTGCTGGCGGCGCTCTTCTTCGCCACGCTAAGCCAGGGCGGACTCGCCATCCACGCGCTGGTGCCGAAGCAGATGGTGGAGGTGCTGGAGGGGATCGTGATCCTCGCCGTGGCGGTGAGCGTGCCGGAAGTCCGGCGACTGCTGCGCGCGCGGCCCGTGCGCGCGGCGGCGGGAGCGAAGGCCTGATGAAGCTGCTCGGGTTGCTGCTGCTGCAGACGCTGCGCATCGCGGTGCCGTACCTGTTCGCGGCGTCGGGCGGCGTGCTCGCCGAGCGTGCCGGCATCGTCAGCCTCACGCTCGAGGGCTTCATGCTGAGCGGCGCGTTCTGTGCCACGCTCGGCAGCTTCTACTTCGGCAACCCCTGGATGGGCGTGCTGCTCGGCCTGGCCGGCGGGGCGCTGTTCGGGGCGCTGCATGCGGTGGCCACGATCCGCTTCAAGGCCGACCAGATCGTGAGCGCCGTCGCGATCAACCTGATGGTGGTGGGCCTGACGCGGTTCTTCCTGCGGATGGCGTTCGACAGCTCCAGCAATTCCCCGCGCGTGGCCGGCTTCGGCGGTGAGGGGAGCGCCGGCGTGATGGCCACCTTCGGCAACCCGCTGGTGTGGGTGGGCATCCTCGTGATGCCGGTGCTGGCGTGGGTGATCGCGCGGACGCGGTTCGGGCTGCGGGTGCGCGCGGTGGGTGAGAAGCCCGAAGCGGCCACCACGCTGGGCGTGTCGGTGAGCCGTATCCGGTACGGCGCGGTGATCGCGTCCGGGGCACTGGCCTCGCTGGGGGGCGTGTATCTCGCGCTGGACCAGCACCAGTTCACCGACCAGATGACCGCGGGGCGCGGGTTCATCGCGCTCGCGGCGGTGATCTTCGGGCGCTGGACCCCCGTGCGTGCCGGCGTGGCATGCCTGCTGTTCGCGTTCGCGGCGGCACTGCAGATCCAGGTGCAGGGAGCGGGGGTGCTGCCCTCGCAATTCGTCTCGATGATCCCGTACGTCCTCACCCTCGTGGCACTGGCCGGTGTGGTCGGCCGCGCGGTGCCACCCGCCGCGCTCGGGCGCGCCGAAGGATGACGTCGTGTTCCTGATGGAAGTGGCGGCACCGTCGTTCGCCGATGCGGGCGTGCCCCTGTGGCTGGTGTGGACCGTCGGGCTCACCCTCACCGGCGCCACCGTCTGGCAGCTCCGCAACGTGCCGCGCGAGCTGGTGATCCTGATGATCACCGCGATGATCGACATGATCGGCGTGCTGATGATCCTGCCGCTGCTGCCCTTCTTCGCGCAGCGGCTGGGGGCGGGCGGGCTCATGGTGGGACTGCTGGTGTCGAGCTTCTCGCTGGCACAGCTGATCAGCGCGCCGATGTGGGGCCGGTTGAGTGACAAGTGGGGCCGGCGGCCGGTGATCATGGTCTCGCTGGCGGCGAGTGCGATCTCGTATGCCGTGTTCGGCTTCGCGCACTCGCTGCTGGTGCTGTTCCTGTCGCGCATCGTGCAGGGCGCCGGCGGTGGCACGGTGGGGGTGATCCAGGCCTACGTGGCGGATGCCACCAAGCCCGACGAACGGACGAAGGCGCTGGGGTGGCTGTCGGCGGCCACGAACTTCGGCGTCGCGATCGGCCCGGTGATCGGGGGCTACTTCGCGACGCTCGGCAAGCAGCAGGTGGCGGCCGGGAACTGGGCGCAGTGGGGAGGCGATGCCGCACCGGGGCTGGCGGCGGCAACGCTCTGCCTCCTGAACATCGTGTTCGCGTGGAAGTACCTGCCGGAAACCCGACCGCGCGCGGTGCGTGTCGACGGCGCGCCCGAGGCGCCGCGGCCGCCGCGGAAGAGCGGCACCAGCATGGCGGCGGTCGCGCGGGTGGTGTCACACCCCGGGGATGCCCCGTCACGGCTGATCTGGATCTACTCCATCGCCATCGGTGCCTTCCAGGGGCTGACATCGATCCTCGCGCTGTTCCTGAGCCGCAAGTTCAACGCGAACGAAGCCACGATGGGGCTGCTGTTCGCCTACGTCGGTGTGATGAGCGTGATCACGCGGGTCTTCATCCTCGGCCGGATGGTGGACTGGCTGGGGGAGGCGCGGCTGTCGCGGCTGGGCACGGTGCTGCTGGCGTTCGGCACCGCCACGCTGCCGTTCGCGCCGAGTGTGGGCTGGGCGGCGCTGAGCATCGCGTTCTGGCCGCTGGGGACGGCGTTCACGTTCCCGGCGGTGACGGCGATGCTGAGCAAGGTGATCAGCACCGAGGACCGCGGCTTGTACATGGGCGTGCAGCAGACCTTCGGCGGGATGTCGCGGGTGATCTTCCCGATCGGGCTCGGGTGGGCGTTCGACCACATGGTGCCCGGCGCGCCGTTCTGGATCTCGGCGACGCTGGTGATCCTGACGCTGGCGTTCAGCGTGGCGCTGCCGGCGAGCGTGACGCAGCGGAAGCCGGCCGGGGGCTGAGCGCTCATGCGCGACATCTGCCCGTAATGTCGGACGCGGCTCCGCCCGCACTCGCGGCAGGACCCGCCACCGAGGCGCCGCGTGCCATCGGCGTCTTCTTCACGCTGACCTTCGCGTTCTCGGTTCCGTTCCTGGTTGCCGGCAGCCTGACCGGAGCGTTCCTCCTGCCCGGGCTGCCCGTTGCCGCGCTGATGGCGGTGTGTCCGGGTGCCGCGGCGCTCGTGCTCGCCTGGCGGCATGGAGGCGCGCCGGAGGCCGGCCGGCTCGGGCGGCGGGCGATCGACGTCCGGCGCCTCTCGCCGCCAGGGTGGTGGCTGGCTGTCGCGGGCCTCTTCCCTGCGATCGCACTCGTGACGTACTGGCTGCTCCGCCTGGCCGGCGCGACGCTGCCTGCGGCGACCGTCACACCGCTGGAGCTTGGTACGCTGGCCGCCGTCTTCATGGCGTCGGCACTGGCCGAGGAGATCGGCTGGACCGGGTACGCCACCGACCCGCTGGTGACCCGGTTCGGCGTGCTGCGCGGCGCCGTCGTCCTTGGAATCGTGTGGGCAGCGTTCCACGTCGTGGCGCTGCGGCAGGCGGACCGGCCGGTGGACTGGATCGCCTGGTGGACGCTGTACACGATCGCGACGCGCGTGATCCTGGTCCAGCTCTACGCGCATGCCGGCCGGAGCGTCTGCGCCGCGGCGGTGCTGCACATGTCGCAGAACGTGAGCTGGCAGGCGTTTCCGCAGAACGGATCACACTTCGACCTGCACATGGTGGCCCCGCTCACTGCAGCTGCCGCCATCGCGATCAGCCTGGCGGCACGGCGGACGACGACGACGTGACCGCCCGGAGGGTGGCGCGCGATGGCCGCCCCCGCAGTGCATCGGGCCCGGGTGGAAGGCTCGCGCGCTCCGCACCAAGTTGCGCCTGTCTCCAGCCCCCGCCCATGACCATGCATCGTCTCGTACTGCCTGCTGCCGCGATCCTCGCCTCCGCCACCCCGCTGCCGGCGCAGCCAGGCGGTGGGAACCGCGGCACCCCGATCCGTGCCGGCGAGGCGTGTCCGGCCGGCATGACCGAGGTGCGGCCGGGCAACTGCCAGGCGCCGACGCTCGCACCGCCCAGCATCCTCGACTACCGGCCCCGCTCCACACTGGTGACGACCGGCCACGTCGTGCCGAAGGCGAAGTTCCCGGCCATCGACTTCCACGGACACCCGAACGCGCAGCTCGGCTCGGAGGCGGGGCTGGCAGAGCTGGGGGCACAGCTCGACTCGCTGAACGTCCGCATGATGATCGCGGCGAACAACGTCTCGGGCGACGCGCTGGTGCGGCAGATGGCGGTGGTGCGGGCGTCGCCGACGATGCGCGACCGGGTGCGGATCCTGGCCGGCGTCAACTTCGGCGGCGTCGGGCCGGGTTGGGCAGCGCGGGCGGTGGCGCAGCTCGAGGCGGATGTCGCGGCCGGCGCCATCGGCATCGGCGAGATCGGGAAGGGGCTGGGGCTCTCGACGCGCAAGGCGGACGGCACGCGGCTGCGGATCGACGATCCCGAGCTGACCCCCGTGTGGGAGGCGGCGGCGCGGCTGCGGCTGCCGGTGTTCATCCACACCGCCGACCCGCAGGAGTTCTGGAGCCCGCTCGACTTCGCGAACGAGCGGTGGCTGGAGCTGGCCCTCTTCCCGGGGCGCCGGTATCCGGCGGACCAGTATCCGGCGTTCGAGACGCTGATGACGGAGCGGGACAACCTCGTGCGGCGCAATCCACGCACGACCTTCGTGATCGCGCACATGGGCTGGCACGCGAACGACCTGCCGCGGCTGGCGGGGATGATGGACGCGATGCCGAACCTGTACACCGAGGTCGGGGCGGTGCTCTACGACATCGGGCGGCAGCCGCGGGCGGCGCACGACTTCTTCGTGCGGTACCAGGACCGGATCCTGTTCGGCAAGGACTCCTACCAGCCGGTGGAGTATCCCTACTACTGGCGCGTGTTCGAGACGCGCGACGACTACTTCGACTACTACCGCGACTACCACGCGAGCTGGAAGCTCTACGGCATCGACCTGCCGGACGCGGTGCTGAAGAAGGTCTACTTCGCGAACGCGCTGCGGATCACGTCGCGGTTGCCGCAGGCGGGGTGGCCGAAGTAGGCGGGGAGTCGGCGGGCTGACTTGGTCACGCTGACTCTGGGTCAGGCTGACTCTGAGTCACGACGCGGCTGGTGACTCTGAGTCAGGAGCGATCGAAACTCGGCCGCTGACTCTGTGTCATTAGCGGTCATAACTCGGTCGCTGACTCTGTGTCAGGAGCGGTCCGTCGCGCACAATTGTCATAACAAGTGACATGTCAGAGTTACGTCTTTTACCTCGACGTGACGACACTGCCTGTTGCGCAAACGACCAAGCGTCGTTTAGATACATAGCAGATAGTCGTTGCTGTATGTTAAGCTGCTATGACAATTGTACGCCTCCCCATCTCCACGGAGTCACCATGCGGTCCCGTATCACCCTCGCTGCCCTCGCACTTGCCGCGGCACCCCTCGCCGCACAGCAGTCCAGCGCCCTCCCCACCAGCCCGGCCGCCCGCGTCGTCGCCACCTACGACTTCCGGAACGCCCCGCGCGACGTGGCCTTCCCCACCTCCGTCACCGTCGCCGACTCGGCAGGCACCATCCGCGCCACCGTCGCACTGGCCGGCAACACCAGCCGCACCGTCCCGATGGAAGTCACCGTCATCGAGTCCAACCTGATCCTCCAGGGCATGACCCCCGAAGGCGTCCTCACGCTCGTCCTCGACCGCCAGAACGAAGGGGGCACCACCCGTCTCGCCAGCGGCACCTGGACACTCGGCAAGTACCAGGGGCAGCTCCGCGGCCAGGTGCAGCCATGACAGGTCACTAGTTTGGGTGGGGAAGCTGTCCTGTCCCCACCCGAACTGGTTCCGTCGTGCCGATCGCCCGTTCCCAGAGCAGCAAGCACCACGAGGTCTTCGCGACACTGCTGCGCGAGATCCAGGACGGGCAATGGAAGGAAGGTGACCGCCTGCCCAGCGAGGCCGCGCTCGTCGAACGATTCGGGCACTCGCGCATCACGGTCGGTCGCGCCCTGCGCGACCTGCAGGCAGCCGGCGTCATCAGCCGGCGCGCCGGCTCGGGCAGCTTCGTCCGCCCGTCACGCACCACCAGCGGTCGCACCTTCGGCCTGCTGATCGCCGACCTCGGCGAAGCCGACGTCTACGAGTCGATCTGGCGCGGCATGATGGCCTCGCCGCAGGCCCGCGAGCATGCGGTCGTCTGGGGCAGCGCACCGGCCGGCATCGATCCCACCGACGTCGAGGCCCGCGGGGAGCGCGCCTGGCAGCTCTGCCGCCAGTACATCGACCGGCGCGTCGATGGCGTCTTCTTCGCCCCCGTCAGCGTCTCCCCGGTCGCCGGCGACGTGAACCACCGCATCCTGCACGCCCTCGACGAGGCGCGCATCCCGGTGGTGCTCCTCGACCGGCCCGTCACGCCCTACCCCGATCCCGGTCGCCACGACCTGGTGGGCATCGACAACCGACTCGCGGGCTACGTGATGACCGCGCACCTGCTCGCCCGCGGCGCGCAGCGCGTGATCTTCGTGCGCACCGCCAGCAGCGCCCCCACCGTGGATGCGCGTGAGTCGGGGTACCGCCGTGCCATGATGCAGTCGGCATTCGAGCCCGCCGACGCCGTGCGCCTCGATCCGGGCAGCGCCACCGCCGTCCGCGCCATGCTCCGCACGCACGCCCCCGACGCCATCGTCTGCGCCAACGACCGCACGGCCGGCCGCCTGATGCACACCCTCCTCGGCGTCGGCGTCCGCATCCCCGGTGACCTGCGCATGGCAGGCATCGACGACGTGGAGTACGCCTCGCTGCTGCCGGTGCCGCTGACGACCTACCGGCAGCCCACGCTGCAGATCGGCGAGGTCGCGCTCACGATGATGCTCACCCGCGTGGCCCAGCGCGACCTGCCCGCGCACGACATCCGGCTGCGCTGCGAGCTGGTCGTGCGCGAGTCGTGCGGCCGGCCGGGCTAGGCGCCGGCGGCAGCCAGCGCGTCAGGGCTGGCGCGTGAGCACGAAGTCCCAGGCGCGGCTGCTGCCGAAGTGCATCGCCGTCACCCGCCCCCGCGCGTCACGCGCGAACCACACGCTGCCGCCCGGCGCACTGAAGGCGTCACGCCATGCCGGCGTGAGCGTGGTCGAGACGCCGACCCGGGGGCTCACGGTCAGCGCGCCGTTCACCACCCGCACGGTGTGCGTCGCGCCGATCTCGTCGCTCCGGTACCGGCCTTCCAGCGCCGCCAGCTCCTGCGGTGCCGGGGTCCACGCGCGCGCCGCCATCCGCACGTGCACGACCGTGTCGCCGTCGGCGGTGCGCACCCGGATGGTCGGCGCCGCCCCATCACGGCCTGCGGCGAGCCGCAGGCGCGTGCCGCCACGGGCGAACGCACCGTCGCGCAACGGTGTCAGCGCGGCCCCGTCGATGCGCAGCCGGCCTCCGGCGGTGTCCACCACCACCACCATGTTCGTGCGCGTGTCGCGATAGAGTCCCGCCCACCCCGACAGCGCCGCCGCGTCGCCGGCGATCGAGTCGGGTGCCGGCGCGCGCGCCAGCGAGGGCGCGAGTCCATCGACCAACGCATGCGCATATCCGGTGGCACCGAGGCCCGCGCCGTTGCACATCACCGCCACCGAGAGGTGGTCGAGGTCGGGATAGCGCGCGAGGTACGTGCTGTAGCCGGCGGTGGAGCCGGAGTGCGCGATCTCGCGCGTGCCGCGGTACGACGAGACGACGACGCCGAGCGCGTACTGGATGGTGGTGCCCCCGGTGAGGCGCATCTGGCGCGTGAGCGAGTCACCGACGGCGGGACCGAGTGCCTTCGCGTCGAGTGCGGCGTTCCAGGTGAGCCAGTCACCGACCGTCGACAGCAGGCCGCCGGCGCCGATGACGTTGTCGAACGGCATGTCGAGGTGCCACGCCCCGTCGCGCAGGGAGTACGCCTGCGCCAGCCCGGGCACCACCTCGGTGAAGTCGTCGCGCCACCGCGTGTGCCGCATGCCGAGCGGGGTGAAGATGCGCGTGGCGGTGAACCGCGTGAACGGCATGCCGCTGACCCGCTCGACGACGGTGCGCAGCAGCAGGAAGCCCGAGTTGGTGTAGGAGTAGTGGTCGCCGACGGGATAGTTGAGCGAGCGCTGGCGCGTGATGGCGTCGATCACGTCGGTGTGCGTGTGCAGCCGCGTGCCGCGCGGCCAGCCCTGCCACTCCATCAGGTTGCTCCACTCGCGCAGCCCACTGGTGTGCGTGAGCAGGTGGCGGATGGTGATCGTACGCGCGTAGGCAGGCAACTCGGGGACGTAGGTCCGGACGTCGTCCTCGAGGGAGAGCCTGCCGTCCTGCATCAGCAGCAGCACGGCGGCGGCGGTGAACTGCTTGGCCACCGATCCCGACTCGAGGATGGTGGCCGGCGTGAGTGCACGCGCGGCATTCAGGTCGGCCATGCCGTAGGCGCGCTCGAGCAGCGTGCGGCCACCCTGCGCGATGCCCACGGCGCAGCCGGGGCCGTGGATGTTCTCACGACTCGCGAAGACGCGGTCGGCGAGCCGGACGATCGCCGTCGTGTCCTGTGCGTGTCCCGGTGTGACCACAATCGCGCCGACCAGCGTCGCGACGACGAGGACCCGGCTGGCGCTGGCGGCACGATTTCGGATGGTCATGTTCCTGGTCCTTGTTGGGAGGCGCACGCTCGGCGGTCGTTCGTGTGACGGGGTGACTGGTTCTCACGGAGCCACTGAGACCACGGAGGACACGGAGGAGGCGGAGGAGTGGGCACTGCCGGGGCGGTCTCGCGCCCTACCCTCTGTGCTGCGGTGACGGCGCGCCGAGCCAGGTGACGAGTGCCTTCCCGACGTCGGCGATGGCGGCGTTGCGGTCGTCCACGCTGGCGCTGGTGCCGGTGAGGTATGCCGTGACGAGGATAGGGCGGCGATCGGTGGCCCAGGCGATGGCGACGTCGTTCGTCGACCCGTTGGCGCCCATGCCGGTCTTGTCACCCACGCGCCACGACGGCGGCACGCCTGCGCGCAGCTTGGCGGCGCCGGTGCTGGTGGCCAGCAGCCACTCGACGAGCAACGCACGGGATTCCGGCGTGAGCCGCCGGCCGAGGAGGAGCGTGCGCATCACGGCGAGCATCGCGGCGGGTGTGGTGGTGTCACGCGGGTCGCCGGCGATGGCGGTGTTCAGGTCCGGCTCGTTGCGGTCGAGGCGCGTGAGGCCGTCGCCGCTGGCGCGGAGGAACGCGGTGAGTCCGGCGGGGCCACCGGCGGTGGCCAGCAGGAGGTTGGCGGCGGTGTTGTCGCTGAGGGAGACCGCGGCCTCGCACAGGGCGCGCACGGTCATCCCCCCGGCGGCGAGGTTGGCGCGGGTCACGGGGGCGTACTCGAGCAGGTCGGCAGGGCCATAGCCCACCATGCGCGTGAGCTGCTCCTGTCCGGCATCCACCCGCGCCAGCACCTGCGCCGCGAGCAGCAGCTTGAAGGTGCTGCACAGGGGAAAGCGCTCGCCGGCGCGGTGGCCGAACCGCCGGCCAGACGCGGTGTCGAGAAAGGCCACACCGAGCCGGCCGCCGACGCGGCGCTCGATGGCCGCGATCTCCGCGTGGGTGTCGGCGGCGGCGGTCGCTGTCATGCGCGGGAGCGTGCCGAGCAATCTCGGCAACGCCGGCAGCGCGAGGCCTGCGGCGAGGAAGTGGCGTCGGTGCATGGCGATGGTGGGGGGTCGCGTGCCCGGAACAATACCCCCGTGGCTAGTGCACCCGCGACAGCGCGGCGAACGCGCGCCGCAGGCCGTGCACGCCCGCCGTGATCGCGCGGTCGTCGAAGCCGGCGTAGTTCAGGACCAGCGCACCCCGTGCCCCCTGCGCCTCGTGCATGCGGTACCGCGACAGGGCGGAGGTCGCCACACCCTCGCGCAGCGCGGCCTGCACCACCGACTGGTCGTCCACCCCCTCGCGCAGCCACGCCACCAGGTGCAGGCCGGCGGCATCCGGCGCCACGGTGAGCTCACCCGCGAGCAGCGAGTCGACGGCGTCGAGCATCACCCGCTGCCGTTCGGCGTACAGCGCACGCGCCCGTCGCACATGGCGCGCGTAATGCCCCTCGGCGATGAAGTCGGTGAGGACGCCCTGCTCCAGCGTCGGGGCATAGCGGTCGAGGGCGCGGCGCGCGGAGCGGAAGGTGTCCACGAGCGACTCGGGGACGATGAGGTACGCCAGGCGGAAGCCCGGCGCGAGCGTCTTGCTGAACGTGCCCACGTAGAGCACGCGCGGATCGACGTCGCGCGCCGAGCGTTCCACATCCAGCCCCTGCAGGCAGGGCAGCGGGCGGCCGCTGTAGCGGAACTCGGAGTCGTAGTCGTCCTCGAGGATCCATGCGTTGGCGCGCCGGGCCCACGCCAGCAGGGCCAGGCGTCGCGGCGCGCTCATCACCACACCGAGCGGGAACTGGTGCGACGGCGTGACGCAGGCCAGCCGCGCCTGTGGCGCCAGTCGCTCGCCGGCAGCGACGTCGAGGCCCTGGTCGTCCACCGGCACCGGGACCAGCCGCGCGCCGGCGTCACGCACTGCGATGCGCGCATGCATGTACCCCGGGTCTTCCATCCACACCTCGTCACCGGCGTCGAGCAGGATCCGTGACACGAAGTCGAGGGCCTGCTGTGCGCCGTTGACGACGAACACCTGCTCCGGCGTGCACCGCACGCCGCGCGCATTGCCGACGTGTGCGGTGATGGCGGCGCGCAGCTCGGGATCGCCGGCCACGTCGCCCTCGCCGAGGTGCGCCACGCCGCGCTTCCAGCGCCGGGTGGTGAGTCGCATCCAGAGCGAGGCGGGGAAGATGTCGATGGCCGGCGTGCCGAGCTGGAAGGCACGGGGCTCGCGGGACTCGACATGCTCGCGTCCGGCCGCGACGAGTGCGGCACCACGGGCCGGCAGCGCGACCGGCGCCAGCCGGCCGGCGGTGGCCGGGCGCGCCGGCACACGGGCCGGCTCGCGCACACGCGCCGGCCGGCGCGGCACCTCGAGCAGCACCTCCGGCGCCGCGTCACGCACGCGCGTGCCGCCGCCACGGTGGCCGACGAGGTACCCCTCGGCGCGCAGCTGCTCGAAGGCGAGCGTGACCGTGTTGCGAGCCACGCCAAGGTCGTCGGCGAGCACGCGGGTGGAGGGCAGGCGCTCACCGGCGGCGAGCCGGCCGGCGAGGATCGCGTCGCGCAGGCCGTCGTAGACCTGCCGGTGCAGCGGGGTCGATGCGTTGGCATCCAGCGCCACCAGCACCTCTGGGGCGTCCGCGACGCGCTTGCGGGCTACTCTTCTTGGACCAGTCATTCTGCCGGAATTTGGCGCTTGGAAGCAGTCCAAGACGCCGTAAGATAGGGGCATGACTTCCGAACGGCAGACCCCAGGCGTCGTCCCGGCACGCGACCGGCTGTCACTCCGCTTCGCCCGGTATGCGCTCGGCGCCGGCTTCCTGTCCGCCGTCGCCGCGCGCCTCGGCCTCTGGCACGGGCACCTCTCGCCGGAACGCTTCGCCGCATTCGTCACGTACACCGGTGACGTGAACGCCTTCCTGCCGAGGGCCGCCATTCCGGCGGTGGCGGTGGCGGCGACGCTGGCCGAGTCGGTACTCGGCATCGCGCTGCTGTGCGGGGTGCTCCCGCGCCTGACCGGGCTGGCGAGTGCGGCGTTGCTGCTCGCCTTCGGGACCGCGATGGCGATCTCGTATGGCGTGAAGGAACCGCTGGACTATTCCGTCTTCGCGGCGGCAGGCGCGGCGCTGCTGGTGGCGATCCATCCGGCGCACGATCGCCGGCCAGCCACATGAGGCTCGCGACCACCCTGCGTCTCGTCGGTTGGCTTGCGCTGACCCTGGCGGCGCCGGTGGCCGGCGCGCAGGGCGCCACGGCGCTGGCGCAGTTCAACCACGGGTCACGCTTCGACGATCGCGTCTACGAGCTGAACACCGCCACGCAGCGGATGAGCACCATCCTCCTCGATGCGACCGTCCCCGGTCCGATCGGCGAGAACACCTTCTTCGTCCGCTTCTTCTCCGGTGCCTTCGTCGACGCGCAGGGTGTCGAGACCGGGCAGCACACGCGCATCTATGGCGAGTGGACGACGCGTCTCAGCCTGCTTTCGCGCGCGCGCCGCCGCTCCACGACGGCGCGGGTGCGCGACGTCTTCATCGCCGGGCAGCTGAACCGCGGCGGCACCGGGTTCCGTGCGGACCTGATCGGCGTGGGCGCCAAGCTCCGGGGGCCGGCCGGCTTGCTCACCACCTCGAGCGTCTACTTCCGCCGCACGGACGGCGACGTGAACGCACTCAAGGCACGGACCTCGTGGTACCTGCCGTTGCACGTGTCGGCGATGGCGTTCTCGTTCGAGGGGAGCGCCGACTTCGTCTCCGCCTCCAGCACCGGCCCGGACGTGAGCGCGATGCCGGTCGTGCTGGTGGATGTGAGTCCGCTGTTCCGCGCCCCGCGCGGCTCGCTCGGCGTGGGCACGGAGTGGTTCCTCCATCGCACGCGCGGTGCGCGACTCAGTGCACCACAACTCATCGCCCGCTGGAGCTTCTGAATGTCCTTCCGCGAGACGCTGTCCCTCTTCGCCCTCGCCGCGATCTGGGGCGCGTCATACCTCTTCATCCGGGTGGCGGTGCCGGCGCTCGGTCCGCTGCCGCTGGCCGGCGGCCGCGTGGCACTCGCAGCGCTGGTGCTCTTCCTCGGCCTGCGGCTGACCGGGGCGCCGACGGACCTGCGTCCACACTGGCGGAAGCTCCTGGTGCTGGGCGGGCTCAACGCCGCGCTGCCCTTCAGCCTCATCTCGGCCGCGGAGCTGCACGTGACCGCGAGCCTTGCGGCCATGCTCACGGCGACGGCACCGATGTGGAGCGCGCTGTTCAGCGCCCTGTGGCTGGACGAGCCGATCCGGGCGCGCCGTGCCGCCGGGCTGGCCCTTGGCGTGGCGGGGGTTGGAGTCCTGGTGGGGTGGAGTCCGCTGGCCCTCTCGCCGGCGGTACTGCTCAGCATCCTCGCCGTGATCGTCGCCACGGCGTCGTATGCCGGCGCCACGGTCTACAGCAAGCGGCACCTTTCGGCGGTGCCCGCGCCGACGCTCGCGCTGGGCCAGCAGGTGGCGGCCACCACCCTGCTCGCGCTGCCGGCCCTCGTGCGCGCGCCGGCGGCGCAGCCCACGGCCGCAGCGATCACCGCCCTCGTCGCGCTGGCTGTGGTCTGCACGGCGGTCGCGTACCTGATCTTCTTCCGCCTGCTGGCGACCATCGGCCCCACCCGGGTGTCGACCGTGACGTACCTGATTCCCGTCTTCGGCACCGTGTGGGGCGCGCTCTTCCTGCACGAGCAGGTGAGCCGGGGCATGATGGCGGGCCTGGTGCTGATCCTGGTGAGCGTGCTGCTGGTGAACGGTGTGCGGCTGCGGCTGCCACGTTCGCTGCACCGGAAGGCCGTGGTGTCCTGACCACCCGGCCGAGGCTGCCACCGTGTGCTTCGCCCCACTGCGACGCGGGGGGTACGTTCGAGGCGCACACTGCACTGCGTGGTTCCAGCAGGCTGGCACTTCACGGCACGAGGGGGATCATGGCGACGATCAGGTATCCGGCGCAGGGCACGCAACAGAGCTTCTCGATCACCCGGCTGTCCACCGTCGAGCAGGCCGCCGCACCGCGGCCGTCGCGGGCGGCACCGGGGACATCGAAGGCGAAGCGGGCGACGGCGGCCGCCGCGGCCGCACCGGTGGCGTTCGATGCCCGCTCGTTCGTCTCGGCCATGCGCATGTCCGAGACGATGCGCATGCGCATCCCCACCGACGACCCGAAGCGCCTGGCCCTGGTGCAGCCGCCCTCCGGCCCGGCATCCGCGTCGGCACGCCCGCGCTACGCCGGCGGGATGACGATCATGACGCCGTCGATCATCGTCGAGGGCGCACGCATCGACGACATCAAGGCGGCGCGCAACGCCGGCGCCCGGATCGTGGACGAGGGCTTCGACGGCAAGGCCCTGCTGCTCGTCGACTCACTCGCCGACGTGACGAAGATCTGCGCGCTGCTGGCGAAGCGGCAGGTCGGGTCGGTGACCCCGAACTTCCTGCGCCGCTACGGGCACACGCCACGCAGCACGGCGCAGGCGGCGTGGGCGCACCGCAAGATCAACCTCGCCGCGGCGTGGCGCATCACGAAGGGGGCGAAGACGGTGCGGATCGCCATCCTCGACGAAGGCGTGGACACGGCGCACCCCGCCTTGCGCACGGCGGTCGTGGCACAGCGCGACTTCATCGGCGACAAGGGCAACTCCGCGATGCCGGACGGCGATGACGCGCATGGCACGGCCTGCGCGGGCGTCGCGGTGGGTCGCGGCACGCGGGCGCCGGGGGTGGCGCCGCGCTGCTCGCTGATCGCGGCGCGCATCGCGATGGACGATGGCGCCGGCCACTGGGTGTTCGACGACTACGCCACCGCCGATGCCATCGACTGGTGCTGGCGGAACGACGCCGCCGTGCTCTCCAACTCGTGGGGCGGCGGTGTGCCGAGTGATGCCATCAGCCGCGCATTCGGGCGGGCGCGGACGCAGGGGCGCGGCGGGAAGGGCGCGGTGGTGTGCATCGCCGCCGGCAACGACCAGATCGCGATCGACTTCCCGGGTGAGCTGCCGGGGTACGTGACCGTGGGCGCCTCGACGCCGGCCGACGAGCGCAAGACACGCCGGTCGTCGGATGGCGAGGGCTGGTGGGGGAGCAACTTCGGCGAGACGATGTGGCTGCTCGCCCCGGGCGTGTTCATCCACACCGCCGACATCTCCGGCGCGCGCGGGTACGAGCCCGGGAACTACACCGGCACGTTCAACGGCACCTCGTCCGCCACCCCGCACGTGGCGGGCGCCGTCGGGTTGATGCTGAGTGCCAATCCCGGCCTCACGGCCAGTGCGGTGCGCACGATCCTGCGCGAGACCGCGGTGCCGCTGCCGGGACAGTCGGGGTGGACGAAGGAGCTCGGCTACGGTCGGCTGGATGTCGGGAAGGCCGTTGCTGCCGCGAGACGGCACCGCTAGGAATCACCGGATGCCCCTGTATTACTACGCCGGCGGGACGAAGCACCCGCTCGAGCGCGTGACCGATCGC
This sequence comes from Gemmatimonadaceae bacterium, assembly GCA_020851035.1. Lineage (NCBI taxonomy): Bacteria > Pseudomonadati > Gemmatimonadota > Gemmatimonadia > Gemmatimonadales > Gemmatimonadaceae > Gemmatimonadaceae bacterium. Next base: position 78,710 of record JADZDM010000006.1, read on the forward strand.
GTCGTGCTGGACGCACGCGCGGCGGCACACGCGGGGGTCACCGCCCGTGTGACGGAGGCCGCGGTGCACTCGCGGCTGCCCGGCGGGCTGCAGGTCGTCTCCACCGCCGGGATGGCCGACGGTGCGTTGGCGGCGCTCCGGTCAGCGGGTGCCCTCCAGCCGGTGTTCCGGAGCGGGAAGACGCTGGTGATCCTGCTGCCGGAGGTGCGCGTGGAGCTGGAACCGGGGCAGCAGGACGCCGTGCTGGCGGCGGTGCGCGCGGCCGACGTGGCATCGGAGGTCACGGAATCCACCGACGCGCGCGTGTCGCTGCGACCGGTGTCCGGACTCGGCGAGGATGCGCTGCGCCTGGCGAATTTCATCTGCGAGACCGCGCACCCGGCAGCAGCGACGGCGCGGATGCTGACGGTGATGGCGCGGCCGATGGTGCGGAAGTAGGCGCCACCCGCGACGGTGTGTGCGGTGCCGGCGGAAGCACGGGGGCCGGTGCCGGGCTATATCTGTCCGACATGCTCCCGTCGCCAGCACCCGTCCCGCCGTGGGGCGCCGAACTGCCGCTCGTCGGCCGGCGCGGCGAACTCGCCACCCTCCGGCGCCACCTGGCCGACGCCATGGACGGCCGCGGCCACTGCGTGCTGCTGACGGGTGAGGCGGGGATCGGGAAGTCGCGCCTGCTGGTGCAACTCGCGCAGGATGCCGCGGCGCGCGGGGTGCTGGTCGCCGCCGGCAGCGCCTTCGCGATGGAGGCCGGGGTGCCGTACGGCGCCGTCGCCGATGCGCTCGCCCGTCCGCTGCGCGCCCTGGATGCCGCCACGCTCACGGTGCTCGCCCGCGGCACCGAGGCCGACCTGCGTGCAGTGGTGCCCGGCCTGTCCGGTGCCGCAGCGCCGCGGCGCGACACCGATGGCACGGCGCACCTGCGCTGGAACGTCACGCAGTTCCTCGCGCGGCTGGCCGCGCGCACGCCGCTGCTGCTGGTCCTCGACAACGCGCACGAGAGCGACGCCTCGTCGCTGGAACTGCTCCACTTCCTCGCGCGCCAGCTCGCCGGCACGCGGATCCTCGTGGTGCTGGCGTACCTGGACGATGGCCGCGACGGCAACCCGGCGCTGCAGGGCATGGTGCGCTCGCTGCTGGCCACGCGGGACGCCACGCAGGTCCGTGTCGAGAGCCTCACGCGCGCGCACCTGGAGGAGCTGCTGCAGCGCGCCTTCCTGCTCGACGCCGACGAGGCACGCGACCACGCCGCGGTGCTCTGGTCGCACACCCGTGGCAACCCGTTCTTCGTGGACGAGTCGCTGAAGGCGCTGGCCGACGCGGGGCGCATCCGGAAGACGGCGTCGGGCTGGCTGATCGAGGCCACGCAGCCACACACGCTGCCTCCCACCGTGCGCGATGCGGTCCTCGCGCGGCTGGAGTCACTCGACGCCGGCGCGCGGCGCCTGGCCGAGGCCACGGCGATGGTGGAGTCACGCGCCTCGCTCGCCCTGCTCGGCCGCGTGACGCAGATGGACGACGTCGCACTCGCCGACGGCATCGACGCGTTGTGCCGCCGGCGCATCCTGCTCGAGCATCGCCTCGACGACGGTGCCGAGTACGAGTTCGCGCACCCGATCATCCAGTCCACCGTGCGCGCCACACTCACCGCGGCGCGCGAGCGGGTGCTGCATGCCGCCATCGCCACCGCGCTCGAGTCGCTGCACGGGGACGCGGCGCTGGCGCGCGCGGGTGAGCTGGCCCGGCACCTGGTGCTGGGGCACGAGCTCGGGCATGACGAACGGACGCTGACCTACCTCAGCGCCGCCGGTCGCGATGCGCTGGCCCGGCGCGCCGACGGGGAGGCCACGCGCTGGCTGCGTGAGGCCCTGGCCATCGCCGACGGCCTCGGCAACGCGGCTGCCACGGCGCGCCTGCTCGAGGATCTCGCCACGGTGCGCATGCGCCTCGGTGACTTCGGCGAGGCGGGAGCGCTGTGGCGCCGCGCCCTGCAGCTCGCGACGGACCGGCGCGACGAGACCGCGCGGGCGCACCTGCTGCACTGCCTGGCCCAGGAGGCAGCGCGCACGGGGCAGACCGCCAAGGGGCTGTCGCTGCTGGACGAGGCAGTCGCCGCCGCCGACGCCGCGCAACGTGCCGACCTGGCGGTGCGGATCGGCGTGGCACGCGCCAAGATGCAGCAGGCCATGGGCCGGCACGACGACGCCACGGCCACCGTGCACGCGACGCTGGCGACGGCGACGGCGCTGGGTGACACCGCCCTGCTGGCCCGCGTGCACCAGGTGGCGCTGCAGCTCTATGCGTGGACGGGGCCGGCCAGCACCGCGCGCGAGCATGGCGTCCGCGCGCTCGCCCTCGCCGCGGAGAGCGGCGACCGCGAGGTGGCGTGGGCCGCGCACTGGGCGATGGCGATGCTCGAGGGCTTCACCGGTGACGTGGACGGTGTCGCCGGGCACCTGCGTGATGCCGCCGCGATCGCCGATGCCCTCGGCTCACCGTCGCTGCAGGCGATGACCGCCGAGATCGAGATCGAGCACGCGTCGGGCACGGGGCGCTGGGACGAGGCGCTGGCGATCGCGGCGCGGACGATCCCGTTCGCACGTGCGACGATGCCGCGGTCACTCCTCCCCCGCTTGCTGGTGTGGACCGGCATGGTGCTGCTCGAGCGCGACGAGACCGAGCAGGCGCGGGCGTCGTTCGAGGAGGCGTGGACGCTCTCCGGCGCCGCCGGTGCGGGGACCGGTGACGCCGCGATCGAGAATGTGCACAACGTGATCCTCGCGCACACGGGGATGGGCCTCTACGCACTGTCCCACGGCGAGTGGGCGCGGGCGCGTGACTACGGCGAGCGCGGGCTCGCGCTGGCGGACCGCTTCGGCTACGTGGCGTGGGCGATCCACCGCCTGCTGCCGATGATCATGGAGGCGGCGCTGCGCACGCACGATTTCGATCGCGTCGAGGGGCTGATGTCGCGCCTGCGGCTGCAGTCGACGGCGCTGGGGCACCGTCTGGGGCTGGCCTGGGCGACGGCGGCCGAGGCGCTGGTGGCGCGGATGAAGCACCACGCGCCAGACGCGGCCGCACGGTTGCTTGCGGCGGCCGACGAACTGGACGCCGTGCCCTTCATCTTCCATGGGGCCCGCATGCGGCGGAATGCGGCGCAGGTGCTGGAGCTGGATGGCGACGTGGCCGGTGCGGTGCGCGAGCTACGGCGCGCGCACGACGTGTTCGTGCGGCTGGGCGCCGAGCTGGAACTGCGCGGCGTGCGCACCCAGTTGCGCGGCCTTGGCGTGCGACTGCCGCCACGCACGACGACCGAGGGCGCCGCCACGCTCACGGGTCGCGAACTCGAGATCGCACGGGCGGTGGCGCGGCGAATGAGCAACAAGGAGATCGGCACGACCCTCGACATCTCCTCGCGCACAGTCAGCACCCACCTCTCGAACATCTATGCGAAGCTGGGCGTCGACTCGCGCGGTGCACTGGCCGATGCCCTGCGCGAGGATCCGCGGCTTGGCGGTGGCTGACGGGGTGAACTGCGCGCGGTGGGCGGCATGACGGGTCATGGCGGTGGCCTCGATCCAGGGAGACGTGGTGCTTTCCCAGGATGGATCCTCCGCCACCGGTCAGCGATACGTCAGCTGACGTAGGCATCGGCCGTGTCACGCGGCCGCGCGGGCGGTCAGCCTGCTGGCCGGCGCCCTTCCTGGCCCGCGCGCCCGCCGCGCCACGACAGCGGGGTCGCGCCCGTCCACCGCTTGAACGCGCGCGAGAAGGCGGCGGGCTCGGAGAACCCGACCAGCGCCGCCGCCTGCTGCACGGTGGTGCCGGGCTGCCCGAGATACGCCACGGCCGCTGCCTCGCGGAGCGCATCCACCACCCGGGCGAAGGTCGTGCCCTCGGCCTGCAGGCGTCGGTAGAGCGTCTGCCGACTCATCGCGAGACTGGCGGCGACGTGGGCCATTGCCGGCACCCCTGCGGAGAGTCGCGGGCCGACGAGCGCCTCGACCATGCCACGACAGCTCCGGCTCCGCTCCAGCGTCGCGAGCTGCGCGTCGGCGTGGGCGGTCAGCACCCGAAAGGCGTATCGCGCCGTCGGCTCCACGGGCTGGTCGAACCAGGCGGGATCGAAGAGGATGGCATTGCGGTCGGCACCGAACCGCACCGGCACCCGGAACACCGCCGCGTATGCCGCGCGATGTGCAGGCGCCGGATGCCTGAGACGCACCGCGCGCACCACCGGCGCATCGGTGCGCTGGCGGATCCCCGTCACGAACCGCGCGAACGTCGCCTCCGTCACTTCCGGTGACATCTCCGACCCGGGACGGGTATCGCACATCCAGGTCCCCGCCGGCGACGCCTGCAGCACATACCGATCCTCGCCAGGCGCCTGCCCGAAGTCGAGCGTGAGGCGGGCGTAGCGATTGAGCATGGCGAAGGCGTCGCGGATGGTGCCGGTGGCGCTGCCGATCACACCGGCGGCCGCGACCTGTGCACACGCCACCGCCTCGCCCCAGTGCAGCGCAAAGGCCGCGTCACCCGTCAGGGCCGCTGCACCGCGCACCAGCCGCAGGTAGTCGGCCAGAGGAATCCGCGCGTCCGCGTCGGCCAAGGTGGCGTCGTCGATGCCGGCTGAGCGGAGCAGCTGGAGCCGCTGCACTCCGCGCGTGACGGCAAAGTCCACCACCCCGCCCGCGTACCCTGCCGAGACCGTCGTGCCAGGGCTGGCCTGGCTCGGAATGGCGCGTGCGACCCGCGGTTCGGCGAGGGCGATCATGGCCTGCTCCTGGTTACGAAGTGGACAGCTGTCTCCCTCCACAACGGGCGTGCCGCCCATCCGGATTCACCGGCGCTCCGCGGCTGGCCCGCAGGGTCATGCGATTGGCTCCGGCGGTCATGGGCGGCGCGGTCGGGCCCGCCGATACTGGGTACTCGGTGCGTCGCGCCGCCCGAATCCCCGCCAGTGAGCCAGCCATGCCCGCCTCCACCGCCATCCGGACCGACCCCGATATCCGGACCGACCCCGATATCCGCGCCATGCGGGCGGCGCGCGTGCTGCGCGCCTCGGTCACGCTCTGGACAGTCGTCGCGCTGACCGGGCAGCTCATCTTCGCCGTCTACATCGCGGGCTTCTACGGTCGCGGTGCACTGTCCGGCACGCTGGCGACGACGCTCAACACCGTGATGCCGCACGGTTATGTGCCCGGCGACCTGACGGGCAACGCGATCCAGCTTGCACACCTGCTCTTCGCCGTGGTGATGATCGGGTGCGGTTTTCTCCAGCTTGCCCCGGTGGTGCGTCGTCGCATGCCACGCCTGCATCGGGTGAGCGGCCGGCTGTACCTGCTCTCGGCCCTGATCCTGAGTGTGGGCGGGCTCCACCTCGTGTGGGTGCGTGGTGGCGTGGGTGGGCTCGGCAACCATCTGGGCGTGAGTGCCAACGCGCTGGTCATCCTCGCCTGCGGCAGCATGGCACTGCGAACGGCGCGCGCCCGGGACTTCGCGGCGCACCGGCGGTGGGCGCTGCGGACCTTCCTGGCCGCGAACGGCGTGTGGTTCTTCCGGATCGGGCTGCTGCTCTGGCTGCTCGCCTGGCAACGCCCGGTGGGATTCGACGCTGACCGGTTCCGCGGCCCGTTCCTGGACGTGCTCAGCTTCACGCAGTTCGTCGTGCCGCTCGCGCTGCTGCAGCTGTACCTGCGCGTCCAGGAGGCCGGCAGCGCGGCCGCGCGGCAGGCGCTGGCGGTGGCGGTGTTCGTGCTGACGCTCGCCACCGCGGCCGGGATCTTCGGCGCGACGATGGCGCTGTGGAAGCCACATCTCTGAGCCGGTGGGGAGCACGCTCTGGCGCAGGGCATCACACGTCCTTTATTGCAGTGCATGCCGACCGCCTGCCTGCCGTCCCGCCGCGTGCCGATCCTCGCCACGCTGTTCCTGCTGGGCGCTGCGGCGCTGCCGGCGCAACCGACGAACGCACCGCCCACCGGCGTTGGCGCGCCGGGCCCACGCGCCTGGGCGGCCATCCGTGAGTCCGACCTGCGTCGCGACCTGTTCGCGATGGCCTCCCCGGCCATGCGCGGGCGCGAGGGCGGCTCGATCGACGAGCTGAAGGCGTCGATCTGGGTGGCCGAGCAGTATGCGAGGATCGGCCTCGTACCGATGGGCGATGACGGCACCTGGTTCCAGTGGTTCAACATCACGCGCACGCGCGTCTCGGCCAGCGGCAGCACGGCGAGCGTGGCGGGGCGGCCGCTGCAGGTGTACCGCGACATCGTGCCACTCACCGGCTTCCCGGTCGAGGCATCCGGCGCGGTGCTGTGGCTGGCCAATCCCCTCGACACGACGGTCGACGTGCGCGGTCGCATCGTCGCGACGCCGGTGCAGGTGCCGCCAGCGGCGGCGGTGCGCAGCACCAGCTATCCCACGCGTGTGCGCTACTCCGAGGCGGCGACCGCCTACACGCTGCGCACGCTGACGCGGCGCGGGGCCCTGGCGGTGCTGGTGGTGGCCAGTGACTCGGTGGACGCGGCGTTCGATGCCGTGGCGGTGCAGCGTGAACGCGGCTCCTACGACGTGGACCGCGGCACCCCGCGGGCGTACGGCCAGTCCGACCGGGTGGCGCCGCTGCCGGTGGCGGGTGCCGGTCCCACACCGGCGTTCCTCGTGCGCGCTGCCCTCTGCAGCACGCTGCGCGAGCAGCCGGCGGTGCAGCTCTCGGTGCGCCTGGACCGCTTCGACGTGCCGAGCGTGAATGTCATCGGCGGCCTGCGCGGCGCGGATGCCACGCTGCGCAACGAGTGGGTGCTCTACAGCTCGCACCAGGATGCCAACGGCACGCGCAACCTGGCGGCCGGCGACTCCGTGCTGGCCGGCGCCGATGACAATGCCAGCGTGAGCGTGGCGCAGTTCGGCGCCGCCCGCGCGCTGGTCGCGCAGCGACCGCGGCGGAGCGTGCTCTTCGTGCACCACGGTGCCGAGGAGCGCGGCCTGCTGGGTTCGCGCTACCACTCGGCGCACCCGGTGGTGCCGCTGGCGCAGGTCGTGGCCGTGCTCAACGGCGACATGATCGGCCGCAACAATCCCGACACCGCGGCGCTCCTCGGCGCGCAGCCGCCACACCGCGGCTCGGCCGACCTCGTGCAGTGGGCGCTGGCGGCGAATGCGCGCACCGGCAAGTTCGTGATCGACACGCTCTGGGATCGCCCCACGCACCCCGAGGGCTGGTACTTCCGCAGCGACCACGCGCCGTACGCGCGGCTGGGCGTACCGGCGCTGATGTACACCACCAACCTGCATGACGACTATCACACCGCCGGCGACATCCCGGAGCGGATCGACTATCCGAAGCTGCTGCGCATGACGCAGTGGATGTACCTGACGGGCTGGTACGTCGCGAACGCTCCGAAGCGGCCGGCGGTGGATCCCGGGTTCAGGCTGGAGCGGTAGGCTGCGCGCGCAGGGGGCAGGAATCCCGACGGGTGATCGGGAGTTCCCTGCCCCCTGCGACTGCCGTGTGCCCTGCACTCCGCGTGTGCGGAGCCGCAGTCACGCCCACCGTGCCCGTTCAGGCGCCGGTGTAGTTCACCGTGACCGAGATCTGTCCGAGGTACGAGCCCGTGGCCTGCGAGGCGCCCGGCGTGGCGGTGCCGATCACGCGCAGGTAGAGGTTGCCGCTGCCGCCGGCGGAGCCGGACAGCGTCACCGTGTACGTGTTGTCACCGGTGGCGAGCACGGCGTCGGTCCCCGTGCCGTCGACATCGGTCGTGCTCCGTCGCAGCGAGAACGAACCGACCGGCAGCGTCTCCGTGCCGCTGACGCGCGTGATCACCGATGGCACGTTGACCACCAGGCTCAGCTCCGCACCACCCTCGCCGGCGACGGTGAGTCGCGCGCGGCCGGCAGCGGCGGTGTTGTCGGTGAAGGCCACGGCCTTGGCGGCGTAGGGCGCGAAGAGGTTGCCGAAGCGCAGGTCCTCGTTCTTCGTGACCGAGAGCGGGGCGAAGACGCGGGCGGTGATCTGCGCATTGGTGTTGACCGTCGGCGAGGCCTGCGCCTGCGCCTGTGTCACGACGGCGAACAGTGGGAGGATCGCCGCAGTCAGGACGCGGCGCACGAGTGTGGGAAGGTTCACGTGCCGGTCTCCGGAATGGGAAAGTGGTGTCGGCATGTCAGGCGCCGACGTAGTTGAGCGAGATCTGCACCGTGGCGGCATACGCCCCGGGGGCCTGCGTTCCGTTGGGCAGGGCCGTGGCCCGCACGCGGAAGTAGAGCATGCTTGCCACGCCAGCCGCCCCGGGCATGCGCATCGAGGCGCGGTTCACGCCGGGGAAGAGTGCGACGTCACTGCCGCCGTTGTCGGCGTCGACCGTGTTCATCCGCATGCCCCAGTCGGCGAGCGGGAGCACGCCGCTGCCGCCGCGCATCGCGTCGGGCACGGTGAGCTCCATCATGAGCTCCGTGTCGCCCTCGCCGCGGATCGTGAAGCGTCCGCGGCGGCCGAGCGGGCCGTTGTCCGTGAACGACACGCGCCGCGCGGCGAACGGCGCCGTGAACGTGCCGAATGCCAGGTCATCCTGCGTCGTGACACTGAGTGACCCGTTCACGCGCGCCGTGACGTTCACCGTGCCGGACACCTGCGCGTGCACCCGCACACTCCACACGGCCGGCAGCAGCAGCATGACGGCCACGGCGCGCAGGAGCGTGCGAAGAGAGTGAGAGAAGGGAGCCATGGGCCTGGATACCTGAACGTCCGCAAGTCATGTGAAGGCGCGCTAACACCTCCCAGTCTCGGAACGAACCGGAGCGTGCTGAAGCATTCCCCGGAAATCGCCCGACATGATGGTCGCTTGAGTGCCGGGCCCCACCGGCCGACACTGGCCCCCAGAACAGGCGTTTACCCCAACCACGACTGATTGCGACTGGTGAAGTGATGAGTGTCCCCGGCGGTCTCCGATTGTGTCGCGTGACGCTGCTCGTGATGGCGATGCTTGGCATCGCGGACGCGGCGGCGGCGCAGGCTGCAAGCGTGTCGCCACAGGCCCTGCTGCTCACGAGCCAGTCGCGGATCGGCACGCTGCATGTGCTCAACCCGTACTCGACGCCGATCGAGGTGGTGATCGACCTGCGCTACGGCTACGTCACGACCGACAGCGCCGGCCAGGCGATCGTCACGCTCCCGGATGACTCGGTCGCGGCACCGAACTCCGCGGTGCCGCTGCTGCGGGTGACCCCTGCGCGCTTCATCCTGGTGCCGGGCGCAGTGCAGCTCGTGCGGGTCGCCGCATTCCCGCCGGCGACGCTGGCCGAGGGGGAGTACTGGGCGCGCATCGGCATCCGGGCGATTCCGCCCTCGAACACCGGCGGGGCCGAGGGCCGTGGCATCGCGGTGGGTGTCGGGATCCAGGTGAAGACGGTGCTGCCGGTGTTCTATCGCCATGCGCGGGTGGCGACCGGCGTGCGCATGGCCACGCTGGCGCCGCGCCGGCTGGACGACAGCCTGATCGTGCAGCCGACGTTCACGCGCTCGGGCAGTGCCGCAGCGCTGCTGGCGGTCGAGACGGTGATCACCGACGGGGCGGGCGAGGTGCTCGCGCGCTCGATGCGGCAGGCGGCGGTCTACCACACGCTGTCGCCGCGGTATGCCTTGGCGCTCACGCCGGCACAGTGGGCACGCGCCACGACCGTGCGGGTCACCGCCACCAGCCAGCGACCCGATCTCCCGGCGGGCCTCCCGCTGCCGGTGCTTCCTGTGTCGCAGTCGGTCGCGATCCGGTCGCCGTAGCGATCGCCCCGCCCCCGGCGTCCTGATGTTTCCCTGGTTTCGCACCCGAGCGAGAAGCGGACGCGTCACCCTGTTGGTGCTGTGCCTGGTGATCCTGGCGCTGGTGCTCGGGGTGTCGTGGTCGCAGTCGTGGGCACCATCGCCGCCGGAGACCGGGGGCGCGCGGGTGGCGGGCTCGCGCATGCCGCGCAGCGACGCTCCGGGCCGGCAACACACGGATGCGAAGCAGGGTGCGCCAGCGGCGGTTCTGCCGAGTTCGGTGGATCTGCCGAGTGCGGTGCCTCCCGGACCACGAACCAGCGCCGATCCGGCAAGCCATTCCGCCGACGGTCAGGCACGCCGGCGCCCGAGGTCGATCGTAAGCCTGCACTCTGACGCGACATCAACGCGCCCTGAACAAAGCAGAAGCGCGACAGGAGCTTCGGATCCCGTGTCGCATCCAGCCGTCTCCGCACCGGTCGACGGCGCCATACCGGTGCCGGTCATTCCCACGCCGAACGCGGACGCACCCCAGGGGTTCGTCATCCTGTCCGCCGGCGACGACGAGCTGGCACCGATCACGACCCTGGTGACCGACGCCGGCCCTATGCTCCCGCTCTTCGAGTTCGCGAGCCAGATCGGCGCCACCGCCACCGACGAGGGCGACCGCGTGAGCCTCGCACTGCGCACCGCCGACCCGGTCTCCGCCTCCGTCTCCGCCTCGTCCGGGCGGGGCCAACGCACCCGCCAGGGTGGCAGCCAACCGCTGCACCTCCGGCCGGGTGACCTCGTGCGGCGCGATGGCCAGTGGTATGCCAGCATCGATGCCCTCCGTGCGATGACGTCGCTCGAGATGGCCTTCGACCCGCGCAGCCAGAGCGTGATCATCACCTCGCCGCGTGCCGAGATCCCCCGGTACGCGGCCGCCGTGCGCCGGGCACAGCGCCAGCCGGCCAGCCCGTCCGACGCCGAGTACGGCGTCGGACTCCGACCGGCCGCCAGCGCCCGGGTGTCGAGCAGCGGACTGCTTCCACGCAGCGCCTCACTGACCTACGCGCTCAGCCACGACAACCGCACCGGGGCGGTCTCCGGGCAGGGCACCTTCGGCGCGACGCTGCTCGGCGGCGGCCTCTCCGTCACCACCGCCCTCGCGGCCCGTGGCCAGAAGCAACCAGTGCCCGACGTGACCTGGCTGGGCGGGAACCCGCTGAGCCGCTTCCTCACGCAGGCCCGGGTGGGCTGGGGCGCGGCCACCGGCATCGCGCCGCTGCCGGGCAACGGCATCTCGCTCACCAATGCCCCCTTCTCGCGCGCCATGGGCCTCGGCTCGCTCCCGATCTCGGGGATGAGTGCGCCCGGCGACGAGATCGAGATCCAGTCCGGCGGGCGGCTCCTGGGTGTGGTGACCGCCGATGCCAACGGGCAGTGGACCTCCAATGTGCCGGTCGGCTTCGGCCAGAACCTGCTCGACATCGCGGCGTACGGCCCGCAAGGCGTGACGCGCCGCTCCGTGCTGCGGTCGTTCGAGGGTGACCACCTGGCCGCCGGCAAGGTCGAATACGGGGTGACGGCGCAGCGGAGCAAGCAGGATGCGTTCACCTGCGCCCTGCTCTCCTGCGGTGACCTCGGCAACGTCGACCTGCGCTGGGGGGCGACCTCGCGCGTGACGCTGCGCAGTGGCGTGAGCCTGCTGCGCGCACGCGACTCAGCCAGCGCCGCCGACCACCGCACGCGGGTCGCGCCGTACGCCAGCGTGGTGGCTGCCCCCACCGGGTGGCTGCAGCTGCGCGAGGATGTGGGGGGCCGAAACTGGTCACGCACGCGAGCGATCGTGCAGCCATCGCTGGCACTGCGCCTGGACGTCGGCCACGAGATGTTCGGCGCCGGCGGCGGCGAAGCGCCGTTCTGGCTCTCGCAGCGCGCCACCACCACCCGCGCCGAGTCGTTCGCGTCCACCACGTGGCGACCAGTGCCCGGTGACCTCGGGAAGTTCTGGATCAACCTGATCGGCCGCAACACGCTCGGCACCCGCACCAACAGCCAGACCGGCAGTGTCGTGCTGGGCGGCCGGGTGGCGGGCTCGCTCGTCACGTTCGGTGCGGACCGCGCCGTGATCACCCCGATCGACGTGGGCGGCAGCTACGGACGCACGCGCCTGTCCAGCGGCCTCACCGTGCCGCAGCTCCGTCGCGGGCCGCGCTGGCTTGCCGCCAGCTTCGCCACGTTCGGCGCCTCGCTGGTGGCGCAGGAGGCGCGCTCGCTGACCATCAACAGCGGACTCACCTCCACGCTGCGCGGCGGGTTGATGATGCAGGTGGGCAGCGACTGGCGGCCCGGCTCGGCACCGGCCATCCGCGTGCAGTTCCAGCGACACTCGCGCGCCGCGATCGTGATGCAGAGCGTCACCAGCACCGGCGTGCGCAACGCCCCGCTCACGGCCAGCACGAGTGTGCTCGGCTCGGTGATCGCGCCGCTGGACGGCAGCGCCCCGTCATTCACCAGCGACCTCGTCGCACTCCGCGCGCGGGTGCGGGTGAAGGCGTTCCTGGACCGGGATGCGAACGGCCTCGCCGATCCCGACGAGGAACGGGTGCCCGACCTCGGCCTCTTCGTCGGCACGCAGCGCGCCGTGACCGATGCCAGCGGCACCGCCGTGGTGGACGGCCTGCCGGTGCTGGACGCGATGATGGTGCGGTCGGAGCAGCTCTACGTGAACGCGGCCGACGGCTCGATCTGGGTGCTGTCAGGGCCATCGCCCTGGGCCAGGCTGGTGCCGTACGCCGAGACGCTGGTGCGCCTGCCTTTCGTGCTGTCGGCGAACGGCACGTTCATCAGCGAGGAGGCACTGCCGGGTGACCTCACCGTCTGGAGCGCGATGCCGGAGCAGCCGGTCGTGCCGGCCACCGCGCACCGGTTCTTCGCCGACGGGACCGCGCCGCTGGGGCCGATGGCGCCGGGCCAGTACCGGTTCGAGCTGCGCCGCGACGGCGTGGAAACGCCTGCGGCGGTCTGCGTCGCGCTGCTCCAGTCGGGGCAGGACCTGCGGTTGCGCTTCCCGCCCGGCCTGGACGCCGGCGCCCGCTGCCTCATCGACGCCTCCCCACCGGGAAAGTGAGCCGGCGCATCCCGTCCGCCGGTGCGATGGGCCGTGACAGTGGTGGACGGAGCCTGGCGGTTCAGGCTGCGCTCGAATGCGTCGACACTTGCTGCGGGCAACCGCCCCTTCGTTTCCCCTTCCGCAGCAATGCCGACGCCTCTCGTCACGCCCCGCCGACTGCGGCGCATCTGCCTCTGGCTCGGTGCGCTGGTCGCCGCCTCCGGATTCGCCGACGCGCAGGCGATCCGCGTGACGGCGACGACGCCACTGGACTTCGGCACGCTGTCGCCACTGGTCACGAAGACGGTCACACCCGCCTCGGCCTCGGCGGGTGTGTTCACCGTGCAGGGACCGGCGAGCAGCACCGTCTACGTGCTGGTCGTGACGCCCAACCAGCTCAGCGGCACATCGCAGTGGGTGCAGCCCACGTCCTGGGTCGCGACCGTGACCACGCAGTTCGGCACCAGCCCCAGTGCGATCCCGCTGGTGGCCGGCGCCGAGCAGACGGTGACGCTGGGCACCGACGGCCTGGCCACCGTGCGCATCGGCGCCACGCTCACGCCGCCGATGACCGTCGGCAGCGGCACCTTCACCGGCGGCATGACGGTGGTGGCGCGCAGCGATGTCGCGAGCGGCTTCTACAGCCTCACCGCGCAGAGCACCGTGACCGCGATCGTCCGGCAGCCACTGGTGCTGACGGCGGTGCCGATGGCATTCGGCTCGGTGTTCGTGAGCACACCCAAGACGCTCGCGCCCACCGACGTGAGCGCCTTCCGGATGCTGGTGGATGGCGCCACCGGTGCCACCATCGAGGTGACGCTCGAGAGTGTGCCCGCGAGCCTCGACCGCTCCGGCGGTGGCGGGACGCTGGCCATCGGGTCGTGGCTGTCGCGCAGCGGCGGTGCCTCGTGCACCGGCTCCGCCGTGACACCCACGGTCGGCGTGGCGCAGTCGCTGGACCTCACGTCGCCGGCAGGCAGCAGCGGGCGCACCAGCTATTGCCTTGGGGCCACCGTCACGCCATCGGCGTTGCAGGCCGCGGGCAACTACACCGGCACCGTGGTGCTCTCGGTGCGGTACACCGGGGCGTGACATGAGGCCTGCATCCTCCGGGACACGGGTGGCGCGCCTGGTGCGGTGGTTGGTGCGCGTCGCGACGCGCCGGCACCGCGTGGCACTCATGGCCGCTGTGGCGGGGTGCGTCGATGCGGCGGCGCCGGTCACGCCCGTCACGCCCGATCCGGGCGGACTCAACCTATCCGGGGTGAACATCGTCCCGACGGCGCAATTCGCGGTGTCGCCGCGGTGGCCGGCCGTGGGTGATACCGTGACGCTGGATGCGCGATACAGTCACGACAACGACGGCCAGGTCACGGCGTATCGCTGGGTGATCTCGAACGGTATCGCCAACACCAGCGGCCAGGTCACACGACTGGTGTTCCGAACGGCGGGCACCCACACCGTCACGCTCACCACGTACGACGACACTGGCGACAGTACCAGCACCACGCTGTCGTTGCCCGTCGGTCCAGGCGGCGCGCCAGCCGGCGCGGTGGACGCGACACAGAGCCACCTCACGCTCTCCGCGCCCACGACCACCGGTGGCACAGCCGTGACCGCGACGGTGACGGCGAAGACATCGGCCGGCGCCGTGATCTCCGGTGCCTCGGTCGCGATCGCCGCCAGCGGCCTGCGCGTGACCGCGTCGCCGATCAGCGGAACCACGAACGGTTCGGGGGTGTGGACCGCGAGCCTGAGCGCAGGCCACGCGCAGTCGGTGGTCGTCCGCGCCGTGGCGGAATTCACGGCGCTGGTGGACACGGTGCCGCTGACGATCAGTGCGGCAACGGCGAACGTGAGCTCGGTGCGGCTGTCGCAGGCCACGCTCACCTCGGCCAGCGACAGTGCGCTGCTGGAAGTGACCGTGACCGACACGGCGGGCAATCCGCGCCCTGGCGTGAGCGTCGCCGCCAGCGGCTCGCCTGGCGGGCTGAGCGTGACGAACGCCGGTACGACCGACGCGAACGGGCGCCGTGTGATGGTGGTGAGGAGTACGGGGTGCAGTGGTGCGCACACGATCACGATCACGGTTGGTGGCGCGGCCCTGGGAGCGACGCTGTCACTGACCCCGGCGATGCTGTCGGCGTACTCGATCTGCGGGCCCACGCTCTGGCTTGATGCCAGCGACGCCTCCACCTTCACGATGGAGAGCAGCACGCGCATCACGCAGTGGCGCGACAAGAGTGGAAACGCGCTGCACGCCTCGGCGCCGACCGGCACCTCCGCGCGCCCACACTATGCGGCCACGGTGTTCAACGGCCGGCCGGCCGCGGTATTCACCGGTGGCATCAACAGCACTCCCACACCGGAGCATCTCAGCCTCGCCGGCTTTCCGGCTCAGGGACTGGCCGCCGTGAGCTACTTCGTCGTCTACAAGCGTACCGCGTCGTCGAATTGTGACCGCCTCTTCGATTTCGGCAGCAGCACCACCGTCCATGTGTTCTTCACCGTGGACTGCGGCGGATTTCAACGGTACACGCAGACGACGAGTGGGGGTGCCGGAGAAGTCTCCTCGTCGGTGGCGTCGGCTGCGCTCGGCACGGGCCAGATGCTGTCGATCATCCACTCCGGCACGGCGTCAGTTCGCCTCAACGGCGCCGGCGTCGCGACCTCGGCCGCCATCCCCGCGCCAAGCGCAATCGGCACCCCCACGAACAGATGGCTCGGCCGCAGCCAGTACGCAGCCGACGGCTATCTCAGTGGCCAGATCGCGGAAGTCGTGGTGTTTCCGCGGGCGCTCAACAACCTCGAGTACGCCGCCGTCGAGATGGCGCTGATGCGAAAGTGGGGGCTTGGGGTGCTGTCGGTGACACAGGGCGCCGGGCAAAGCGCGCCCGCCGGCACCTCGCCGACATCGGGGCTGGGGTTCAAGGTGGCCGACGCATCAGGCAATGGAATCTCGGGGGCGACGCTGGTGTTGCAGGTGACGACCGGCGGCGGCCGGCTCAACGGCGGCACGACCCTCACGCTCACCACCGACAGCAATGGCAACGCCTCGGTGCCGGCGGGCACCTGGGTGCTGGACTACGGCACCAACGTCATCACGGCCTGGTATAGCAGCACGGCCGGCCAGGGGCAGAGCATCGCGATCACCGGCACCGGGACGTTGCCGGCGAACCTCGTGATGCAGTACGACGCGGGGAACGCCGGCTCGCTGTATCGCGCATCGAGCTGCACCGGCACGCTGGCAGCGGTGGGTGACAGCGTGGGGTGCTGGAAGGACCTCACGGGCAACGTGCGGCACGTCACGCAGCCGACGGCCGCGGCGCGCCCGACGGTGTCCACGTTCGGGAGCACCGGCCGGACCACGCTCCAGTTCGTGCTCGGGCGCGAGAACTACCTCGAGTCGTCGGCCACCGGCCTGAGCGCCATTGCGTCGGGGGCGCGTACGATTGTGGCGGCGGCGCGAGGCAACGGCTCGGAGGACGCAGGCACCAATGCGGGTGGCGCAATCGTGGTGTTCCCGGGCTATCACGTCGGCCTGCATTTCTACGATCACCCGACGGCGACACTCGTCTCGGGCGAGCAGTGGCGGGATGACGGCACGCTGCTCTGGTCGGAGGCGCCGTACACGGCGAACGCGGGTGTGGTGGCGACGCAGGTGGTGTCGACGTCGGCCGGGGTGATCAGCAACACCGTGCGTGCCAACAGCGTCACGTCGGGGACGACGTCGCTCGCGGGGACGGCGATGGCGTACCCCAACCTGATGCGCATCGGCCAGGGCAACGTCGCACCCACCACCGACTACCGCTGGCGGCTGGACGGCCAGGTCGCGGAGGTGATGGTCTTCAGCCGTGCCCTGAGCAATACGGAGCGGCAGCAGGTGGAGCGATACATGGGGTGGAAGTGGGGGATCACGGTGCCGTAGCCGGCGCGTCGCGATCGTGTCACGGTGCGCGGGTGCGGTTCCGGTTTGGGAGCGAACGGTGCACACCGTGTCAGTGATCGCCGCACAGTGCCGTCACCGCGCCGTGACACATGCGCGGTAGCGTGATGGTTCACCACCCTGAGTGAACCTCATGCGTCACCTGCCCCAGTTGCACCCTGCCATTCGCCTGGCACTCCTGTTCGGCGTGACGGCCTGCACCCGCCAGGCCGACGCGCACACCGTGGAGCGCGCGGCCGTGACACTGGCCGGTTCGACGTCCATCCAGCCGTTCGCCGAACGGTGGGCGGAGGAGTATCGCGGCGGGCGGATCATCGTGCAGGCGGGTGGCTCGACGGCCGGCATCAAGGCGGCCCACGACGGCACCGCCGACATCGGGATGGCATCACGCACCCTGAGCGCGGCGGAAGCCACCGGGCTGGTCCAGACGGTGGTGGCGCGCGACGGCATCGCCATCATCGTGCACGCGAGCAATCCGGTGAGGACCCTCACCCTCGCGCAGCTGCGGGCGGTGTATGCGGGGCAGATCCGGAACTGGCGCGACCTGGGCGGCACCGACGCGGCGATCACCGTCATCACGCGTGAGGATGGCTCCGGGACGCGCGATGCGTTCGAGGGGTTCGTGATGGGCCGCGCCCGGGAGGCGCAGGAGATCGCCGCCTCGGCGCTGGTGACCGCGTACTCCGGTGGGCTCCGGAAGATGGTGTCCCAGGATCCAGCGGCGATCGGCTACGTGACCTTCAGCCAGCTCAATCCGCAGGTGCGCGCGCTCGCAGTCGACGGCGTGCTGCCGACCGAGGCCTCGATCGCGAGCGGGACCTACCGGCTGCAGCGACCGTTCGTGTTCCTGACCCGTGGCGCGCCGGACGGCGCCGCCCGCGAGTTCATCAGCTTCGTGCTGTCCATCGCCGGCCAGCAGCTCGCGCGCAGCGAAGGTCTCGCACCGGTGGCGCTCCAGTGATGATGATGATCGCGCGGGCCCGGCACTGGGCGGCGACGTCGCACCTCAGCGACGCGATGGTCGAGCGCATGCTGCTGCTGGCAGCGCTGTCTGCGGTGAGCACACTCGCGCTGATCACCCTCTTCATCCTGCGTGAAGGGATGCCGGTCATCCTCGATCGGGGCCCGCTGGAGTTCCTCGCGGGGATGAAATGGGCGCCAAGCCGCGGCCACTTCGGCCTCCTGCCGATGATCGCCGGCACCGCCGTCGTGACGCTGGGCGCCCTCGTCATCGGGGTGCCACTTGGCCTCGCGGGGGCGATCACGCTGGCCGAACTGGCGCCACGGACGGCACGACAGTACCTGAAGCCGATGATCGAGCTGCTGGCCGGCGTGCCCTCGGTGGTCTACGGGTTCATCGGCATGGAGATCCTCGTCCCCTTCATCCGGGAGCGCGGTTCGCTCGGTGGCCCGGGGTACTCCGCACTGGCGGCGTCGATCATCCTCGGCATCATGGTGCTGCCGACGATCATCGGGATCAGCATCGATGCGCTCGAGGCGGTGCCAAGGGCGTACCGCGACGGATCGCGTGCGCTGGGCGCGACGCAGTGGCAGACGATCACCGGCGTGGTGCTGCCGGCGGCCCGCAGCGGGATCGTGGCCGCGGTGATCCTCGGCATGGGCCGCGCCGTGGGCGAGACGATGGCCGTGATCATGGTGGCGGGCAACGCCGTCCAGTTCCCGGGTTCGATGCTCGCGCCGGTGCGCACCCTCACGGCGAACATCGCGCTCGAGATGAGCTATGCCAGCGGGGCACATGCCCAGGCGCTGTTCGCAACCGGGATCGTGCTGTTCATCGTGAGCCTGAGCCTGAACGGCGTGGCCGGACGCGTGCGCCAGGCCGCGCGAGGCACCGGCACACCCGGGGCGGTCCGGTGACGCTGCCGCGCCTGCTGGCACCGCGGACGGCACAGCGCGTCGCCACGACGCTGCTGTGGTCGGCCACCGGGGCGACGGTCGCGCTCCTGCTCTTCATCATCGGCTTCGTGCTCCGACGCGGCGCCAGCACGCTGTCGTGGGACTTCCTGCTGTCGAGCCCGCGCCACTCCGGCGCCCTTGGCGGCATCCTGCCCACCGTGGTATCCACACTCTATGTCTCGGCGGCGGCAGTGCTCGTCGCGGCACCCCTCGGCGTGGCGGCGGCGGTGTACCTCGCCGAATACACTCGCGATGGCAGGCTGACGCGCCTGATCCGCGGGGGCACCGAGGCGCTGGCTGGCATCCCCAGCATCATCTTCGGCCTGTTTGGCTTCGCCTTCTTCGTGACGACCCTTGGCATGGGCTGGTCGATCCTTTCCGGCGGGCTGACGCTGGGCCTGATGATCCTGCCGACGGTGATCCGGACCAGTGAGGAGGCGCTGCGGGCCGTGCCGCGCCACTACCGCGACGTCGCCCAATCACTGGGCGCATCGAAGTGGCAGTCCATCCGCACGGTGGTGCTGCCGGCGGCCGCACCAGGCGTCATGACCGGTGTCGTGCTCGGCATCGGGCGCGCGGTGAGCGAGACGGCCGCCGTGATCTTCACCGCCGGCGTGGCACTGAAGATGCCCTGGTCGCCCTTCGATTCCGCCCGCACGATGAGCGTGCACTTCTACACGCTCACCATGGAGGGGATCAGCGACGACATGGCGTACGGCACCGCGTCGGTGCTGGTGATGACGATCCTGGTGATCAATGTCGGGGCCTACGCCATCATGAACCGGCTCACGCGGCGCTACCGGTGACACCGGCGCCGCAGGCCGTGGACGACGCGGCCGACGACACGGCCATCGACATCCGGAACCTGTCGATCCGGTACGGGGCGGTGGAGGCGCTGCGGCCCACCACGCTGCGCATCGCGCGCGGCACCATCCACGGCATCATCGGGCCGGCGGGCAGCGGCAAGTCGTCACTGCTGCGCACACTCAACCGGCTCAGCGTGGAGCGCGATGGTGCCACCGCATCGGGTTCGATCCGCATCGATGGCACCGACGTGCTGGCGCTGCGTGGCGATGCGCTGGCCGCGTTCCGCCGCGGTATCGGGTTCGTCTTCGCCACCCCACAGCCGCTGCCCCGCACCATCTTCGAGAACGTGGCATTCGCGCCGCGCATGGCGGGGATCCGCGACCAGGCCGCGCTCGCCGCGATGGTGGAGCGCGCCCTGCGCACCGCGCAGCTCTGGGAGGAGGTGGCGGACCGGCTCGACCTGATGGCGACACAACTCTCCGGGGGGCAGCAGCAGCGGCTCTGCATCGCCCGGGCGCTGGCCCTCACGCCAGGGGTGATCCTGCTCGACGAACCGTGCTCCGCGCTGGATCCGATCACGACGTACCGCATCGAGCAGACGCTGCTGCGGCTGACCCCGGGCGTGACGGTGGTGCTCGTGACGAACAACGTGCATCAGGCGGAGCGCATCGCCCACGACACCAGTTTCATCCTCAGCGGTGACCTGGTGGAGACCGCCCCCACCGCACGGCTGTTCTCCGCACCGTCCGACACCCGGACGCGCGACTACCTCGCCGGCCGGTTCGGGTGAGCGACAAGGTCATCGTCGAGGACCTCGACCTCTGGTATGGTGACTTCCAGGGGTTGAAGCAGGTCAGCATCGCCTTCCCGGACAGGCGCATCACGGCACTCATCGGCCCGTCCGGATGCGGCAAGTCCACGTTGTTGCGATGCCTGAACCGGATGAACGACCTCGTCGACGGCACGCGCATCACGGGCCGCGTGCTGCTCGACGGCACCGACATCCATGCGGCAGGCTTCGACGTGGAACAGCTGCGGCGGCGCGTGGGGATGGTGTTCCAGCGGCCGAACCCGTTCCCGCTGTCGGTGGAGGAGAACGTCGCCTACGGACCGCGGCTGCACGGTGAGCGGCGCCCCCACGTGCTGCGCGGCATCGTGCACGACTCCCTGCAGGCCGTCGGCCTGCTCGGCGTGGCCGGGGTGCGCCTCGACCAGCCGGCGCTGGACCTGTCCGGCGAGCAGCAGCAGCGCCTCTGCATCGCCCGCGCGCTGGCCACGTCACCCGACGTGCTGCTGATGGACGAGCCCTGCAGCGCCCTCGACCCGATCGCCACCGCGGGCATCGAGGCGTTGATGCAGCGGCTCGTCGCGCAGTACACGATCATCATCGTGACCCACAACATGGCGCAAGCGATGCGCGTGTCGCACCGGACCGGCTTCATGCTGATGGGCGAGCTGATCGAGGTCGGCGACACGCCACAGCTGTTCGGCAGCCCGCGAGACGAGCGTACCGGGAGCTACATCGCGGGACAGTACGGCTGAGGGACGGGCGGCGACAGCATCGTGCGTGCACCAACGGTCACGAGCCCGAGACGCGACGGATACATCCGGGCGACGCAGCGCGCCGTTTCGCCGGTGAATCGCCACGCCGGGTGCGGATTCCCACAGCTGTCCACGACTTGTCCACGCCGGGTGCGCCGGCTTGTCACGAACGTGCACCGTGCGTTCAGGCGGTCGCGACGGTGGCACCCTACGCCGGCGCGCGTCCCGCGTCGATGGCGCCGTCCAGCCGCTGCACCAGGGCCCGCACCCGCTCCAGCATCGTCCGCACCTCAGGCGAGGCATCGTCGTCGTGCTCGCCGTCGATGCCGAAGTGGAGGGCGCCATCGTGGTGCAGGTGCGCCAGCGCACGGGCGGCATCGTCCAGCGACACCTCCCCGCTCATGTAGGCGAAGAAGGTGTCGGCGTCGGCCTGCGAGAATTCGGGCGAAGGCCCGTCGGCGGGGGGCTGAGTCTGGTCGGTCATGCGGGAAATCTTGCCCGGTCCTGGAGGCGGGGCGAGAGGTCACGGGGTGCGCAACGGGCCGGGGTTGCCGCCAGGGACCGCCAGGACGCAGGACCCCGGCCCGCGTGCCCGTTCGCATGACGGACGGCCGATCGGCGGTGCAAGTTGGAGGGAGAGGCCGGCCGTCGAAACGAACGGCCGGCCCGCCGTGTTTCGAAGGCGTCGGGGTGTGTCCCGTCGCCCCAGACCGCCCCTGCTCCCGGAGTGTTCGTGTCGCTGCGCCGCCTGCCCGTCTACATCCTCGCCGACGTCTCCGGCTCCATGCGTGGCACCCCGGTCGAAAGCGTGAAGGCCGGGATCCGGCAGTTGCACCGCGACCTGCTCACCGACCCGCAGGCGGTCGAGAGCGCGTACCTGAGCGTGATCACCTTCGCCGACGTGGCCATCCAGGTGGTGCCGCTCACCGAGGTCAGCAGCTTCATCCCGCCGGAGATGGAGGCGAATGGCCAGACCAACTACGGCGATGCGCTCCGCGTGCTGCTGGAGTGCTTCGAGATGGAGGTCGTCCGCACCACACCCGAGCAGAAGGGGGACTGGCGCCCGCTGGTCTTCATCCTCTCCGACGGCGCGCCGACAGACACCGGCTGGACGGAATACGCGGCGCAGCTTCGCAGCCGCCGCCCCGCCAACATCATCGCCGTCGCCTGCGGAGACCACGCCGACCTGGCCGCCCTGCGCGAGACCACGGACACGGTCATCCAGATGCGCGACATGTCGCCCGATGCGTTCCGCGCCTTCTTCAAGTTCGTGTCCGCCAGCGTGAAGACCACCAGCGCCAAGGTCGGCTCGGTGGGTGAGGGCGGCGCGATCACGCTGCCGCCGCCACCGCCCGGCATCACGATCATTCCCTGACGGGTGCGCGACGAGACCGAGGCTCCGACACCGCCGGTGCCGGAGGCGATCATCGAACCGGCATCGTGGAGCTCGCGCGCGCCCGATGCCGAGTGGGCGCCGGCACCACTCGTCGAGGCACTCGGCGAGCGCTTCATCACGATGGCAGCCGCCGAGCCGTGCACCATCGACCGCCAGGTCGACGGGTGGGCCGTGCTCGGCGCCAGCGTGCGCGGCAAGTCGCATGGACATCGCGGCGAGCACCGCGACGATGCCATCGCGTGCGTGTCGCGCGACGGACTGCTGGTGATGGCGGTGGCCGATGGCGCGGGATCGAGTGCACTCAGCCGGATCGGTGCGGCCGTGGTTGCCGACATCGCCACGCACCGCACCGCCGCACGGTTCGCCGCCGACGGGCACAACGCCGACACCACGTCGCGACTCGGCACCGCCATGGCGCACGCGGTGCACGACGCCGCGATGCGGCTCCATGCACTCGCCGCGGCCGCGGCCGAGCCGCCGACGGCGTTCCGCACCACGCTGCTGCTGGTGGCGATGGTCGGTGACACGATGCTCGTGTCGCAGGTGGGGGATGGCGCCGTGCTGGTGCAGCAGGCCGATGGCCGCGTGCTGCGTGTGGGCGGGGCACGTGACACGATGTGGGCGGGCGAGGTGACCTGCTTCGTGCCCGATCCGTGTGCCATGACCGCGGCGGCGGAATTCCGGCAGCTCCGCACCAGCGATGTGGCGCTGGTGGCGCTGCTCACCGACGGCATCGACGATCCGTTCCACCCGCTGGAGCAGAGCGGCGACCGGCTCGTGTCGCAGTGGCGGCACGGCACCACCGAGTCCATCGGCGTGGCACGGCAACCACCCGCCGGTGCCGTGCTCGGTGATGCCGCGGCCCTGCTCACCTGGATGGGGTTCGAGCAGCGGGGCGAGTCCGACGACCGGTCGTTGCTGCTGGCCTGGCGTGACGTGGCAGTGACGCCACCGGTGACGCCACCGGTGACGAAATGAGTGCGAGTGCGACACGCGCGCTGTCGGTGCCGGTGAAGACCACCGACGGCCGCACCATCACGCTCCGCGGCACGCCGCTCGCGAGCGGGGCCGAGAAGGTGGCGTTCCTGTCGATGGATGGGCGCGATGTCGTGGCGTTCTACTTCGGCACGCTCCGGGATCGCGCGGAGCGTGTCGAGCGCCTGAAGCGCATCGTGTCCAGCTACGATCCCACCCGCGGCGCCGGCGGCGAGTACTGGCGCAGCGCGTTCTGCTGGCCCACCGGCATCGTGGACGGCGCCGCCGCGGTGCCGGCGGACTTCGCACGCGCCCATGCGCTGGCACAGCCGTCACTCGGCGTGGTGATGCCGGTGTACCGCGGCGTGTTCTTCATGCACGATCGCTTCGGGAACCGCGTGGAGAAGGAAGTGCGCTGGTTCACGGGCCGGAAGGCGGGCGCCCTGATCCCCGAGGCCGAGAAGGGCACGCTGCTGACGCGGCTGCAGGTGTGCATGCGGCTCGCACGTGCGGTGCGGCGGCTGCACTTCGCGGGCCTCGCGCACAGCGACCTCTCGAACCGCAACGTGCTGGTGGACCTGCGCGGGGGTGAGGCGTGCGTGATCGACATCGACGCGCTGGTCGTGCCCGGGCTCGCGCCGCCGACGGTGCTCGGCACGCCGGGGTACATGGCCCCGGAGATCGTCGCGGGGCGGTCACTGCCGACGATCGAGACCGATCGGCATGCGCTGGCGGTGCTGTTCCACGAGCTGCTGCTGCAGCGGCACCCGCTGCGCGGCCGGCTGGTGCACAGCACGCGCAGCGCCGAGGAGGACGAGCAGCTCTCGATGGGGGTGAAGGCGCTGTTCGTGGAGCATCGCACCGACCGTCGCAACGCCCCCGAGTCGCCGATCACCGTCAGCGTGGATGCCCTCGGCCCGCACCTCGCGCCCCTCATGCGCCGCGCGTTCGAGGAGGGGCTGCACGCGCCGTCGCATCGCCCCGATGCGGTGGAGTGGGAGGAGGCGCTGTACCGCACGCTCGAGCGCATCCTGCCGACGCCGACGGGGCGAGGCTGGCTGATCCTGCCGGAGCGTGGTCCGACGGTGGATCCCTGGACCGGCGAGGTCGTGCACCGCGTGGTGCCGCAGTTGCGTTCCGGGCGTGGGACCGGCGGCGACTGGCGGGACGACGGGATCGTGACGGCACTCTTCCATCACCGCACGCTGCACCAGTGGCACCTGGACACCGGGGTGCGTCCGCGGGAGGCGGTGTCGCGGGAGGCGGTTGGGTACGTCTCGTTCCACGAGGGGGCGTGGTGGCTGGTGAACCTGACGGATCGGGAGTGGCGGGTGGTGCAGGCCGTTCGAGGGGACGGGGATCCTGAACGGGTGATCGGCCGGAACACGCCGGTGCAGCTCCGCGATGGGCTCGAGCTGGCCGTGGCCGACGGCGCCGACGGCGTCGCGGGCCGCACCTGGCGCGTGTCGATGCGGGGGGCCTAGGTGGCCGCGCTGCTCGACGTCCGGGGCGCACTTGCGGCAGAGCTGCAGCGGCTGGTGCGCGATGCTGCCGAGTGGCCGCTGCGGGATCGACGGCGGTTCAGGAACCTGCTGCTGGATGCCACGAGCAGCGATGCGATGCCGCTGGTGGAGCTGCTGCTGCGCGCACATGACGACGGCTTGCTGCGCTCGTTCCCGGCCCGCACCGCGCCGCGCGCCGCCTGGGATACGGCGACCGCCCGCCTGGCGAGCGACCTACAGACCCAGCGCTTCGTGGAACCCGGCGTCGCGCGGTTCGTGGCCGAGTCGTGGGCGAGGGCACTGGGCCCCGTGATGGTGACGCCGACACCGGCGCCCAGCGCGCGCGCGGCGGCACCGGCACCACGTGGGCCGGTGCGCAGCAGCGCGAACCTGCCGCCGCGCCCGTGGACCGCCGCACCCGCGGCGAGCGCGGCCCCGCAAGCGCCGTCGCCCGCCCAGGTGAAGGCGTACCGCCAGCAGAACATGGTGTTCGTGGTGGTGCTGGTCGCGATCACCGCCCTGACGATCGTGGCGATCCGCAGCGGGTCGTCCCGTGGCGACGACACGCCGGGCGCGACCGCCTCACGCACGGTGCCGTCTGCCGCCACGCCGCGTGCGCCAGCCCGCACCGCGCCGGCGCCGGCGCCTGCCCCCTCACCGCCAGTCGCCGCGACGCGCGCGTCACCGGATTCCACGCCGCCGGCTGTCGACACCGCACGCACGGCCCCTCCCCGGCCCGACTCCATGCCGCGTGTCGGGCGCGCGCCGGTGCCGGTGGCCGCCGCGCGCGAGCGGGCCTCGGACGACATCGTGCTCAATGCCGGGCGCGTGTTCGAGGGTCGCGTGCTGAGCGTGCGCGAGCTGAGCATCACGGTGAAGGACGACGAGACGGGGCTGGAGTTCGAGATCCCGAAGTCTGACATCGAACGCATCGTGACCCGCGATGGCCGCACGATGCGATTCGGTGGCGACAACGTGCCGCTGATCGGCACCGACGACGACGTGGCGGCGGCGAGCCACGGCGGACGTTACCGCGTGCGGTACACCGAGCGGTGGGGGACCGAGCGCAGCGAGTGCAAGGATGTCGCGCGCCGGTTCGCGCCCGGCACCGACCTGCTGGTGCAGCACCTGCGCGGCGCCCCGATGCTCCGGCTGGCGTTCCTCGGCGGCCAGGGCTTCAACGCCGCGGTGCGGGCCGACGGCCTGTTCGCCACGGTGGCGGACGTGGCGCCTGTGCGCGGGCCGCAGGGCAGCGCCGTGACGGCGCGGTTGTCGGGGCGGATCAGCCGGGCCGGCGTGCTGGCGGGGATCGCACGACTGACGGCCGTGGCACCCGACGGGCAGGTGGTCTGTGACCTGGCGCTGACGATGGACGGCGCAATCCTGCCGTAGCGCCGCGCGGGTGCGGCGTCACCGGATGGTGAGCACGCCGTGCATGTTCAGGCTGCGGTGCGGCGCGCAGTAGAAGAGGTAGTCACCCTGCGGCAAGCCGCTGGTGCTGATGACGTACGCCGAGTCCTGCGTGGCCACCACCGGTGCCGCGAACTCGCGCGCGCCGATGGCCGCGAGGTTCGCGAGGAGCTGCGGTTTCGCGGCGGGGGGCACGAAGGCCTCGTCGAAGGCGACGTTGTGCGGCACGCCGCTGATCATGATGAATCGCACACCGTCGCCTTCGCTGACCGTCAGGTAGGCGGGGTCGAAGCGGAACCCTTCGTCGTCCAGCACCATGTGCACGGTGTGGATGGTGCCACGCACGGGCTGGGCGGGCGGGCCGGACGGAACGCGCGACGCGGCGCGGCCTCGCGCGCTGGCATCACCGCCGCTGCAGGCGACCAAGGCAACCGCGACCAGCACCCGCAGCCCCCGACCGATCGCGCGGGAGGAGCCAGCCGATCGTCGGGTGCCTGTCGTGCGCCGCTGTGTCCGCATGACGTCGATCTTACACCGGCTCAGTGTCTCCCGGGTGGCGCACCGGCCGGTGCCGTTTCCTGCACCAGCGCCCGGTCTGCGGCGTGGATCCGGGCGTCGAGGGCACGGCCGCGCACCGGCCCGAACCCGACAGGCTCCGGCTGACCCTGCTCGCAGGGTGGCGGGACGCTGGTTAGATCCCCTGATGTTTCAGGATACCTCGAAGTCGGAATGTGGCCGTCGCTGTTGCCTTCGCCCGGGTTGCTGTCGAACGCAGGACACCCACTCGCCACGTCGTCATGGCCACGTTCAGGACAGTCGTCCGTTCCCGCGGGTGTGAGCGCCGTCATCGCACCTCGGTGGCGTGCATGGTGCTGAGCCGCGCGTGAGCTGGACGTACATCCCCGGTATCGGCACCCCCGCTGACGTGCTGCGCGAGGCGGCGACGGAGATCGAGCCGGTGCTGATGGATGCGGCACTGGCGGTGACCGACCCGGACTACCGGGGCAGCCAGTACCTCGAGGTGGCCCGCGGCAACCGCCTCAAGCCGGTTCACGTGATGGTCGACTTCCTCGGCAACGTCTTTCACGTCGCCCGCGCCGAGGCGGAGACGTTCCGGACCGAGTCGCTCACGATCACCTACCTGCCATCGTGGTTCTACCAGGTGATCAAGCAGTACCGGCGCGCCGATGCCTGGCCGCGGGACCGCGAAGTCGTGATTGCGCCGATCATCGACCGCCTCTCGGCCTACCCGCTGCGGATCACCGCCGAGGTGGACACGTCACCGGACAGCGCGCGCGGCAAGGGCACCGATCCGCGCATCATCTACCAGTACCATCCGTCGGAGCCTGCGGGCGCCGAGAAGGAAGGCAATCCAGCGGTGCTCGAGCGCATCCACTGGAGTGCGCCGCAGTGCCGGATCATCGCCGCGCCGGGCGTCACGCTCTCGGTGGAATGCACCTTCGGGAAGTTGAGCGGCATGCTCTTCGGCTCGGCGTCGCTGCCGCCGGTCTCGGAGTGGGGCGAGGCGCTGTGGGGTGAGCTCGTGTTGTACGCCGCCGCCGGTGCGGCCGACGCCGCGGCGGCGGCGACCGCGCGCACGGCGTCACCCGTCTCCACGTCACAGACGCTGCGGCTGGAACTCGAACGCCGCCAGCACGCGTCCCTGCTGCCGTCGCTCGATGCCCCGCTGCGGGAGGCCGGCGCAGCCGAGGCGGACCTGCTCACCACCGAGCTCGCCCGCGCGAATGCACAGTGGGTCGATACGACACGGCCGGATGGCGTGGACCTGTCGTTCCTGACGTCGATGGCGACGTGGAACCTGCAGCGCCAGCTCACGCTCGCGCAGTCGGCGCTGGAGGCGGTCGGCGAGAGCATTCACTACGCGAACGGCACCTTCGACGCGCTGCAGCCCGTTCCCGTGCGGATCCGGGTCGACCCCATGAGTCCACGCGACCGGTTCGTGTGTTGCGTGAGCTACCTCGATGATCGCGGCACGCCGATCCCGTATCCACCGAGCAGCAGCAACGGCCAGCCGATGTTCCGGCTCACCGTCGTGCGCACGAGGCAGGTGCAGGTGTACGCCGACCTGCGCATCGCACTCGAGGGCCGCGTGCAGCTCGCCGCGATACTCGACTACCGGGAGCATGTCGTCGACCACGCCGATGACGTCCCGCTGGCGCTCGATCCACTGACCACCGGTGTCTTCCCGCGCGTGTCGATCAACGACCGTCCGTGGACTGCCGCCGAGGCATTCGACGTCGTGATGACGCCGGTGGGCGTCCTGCCGTTCCCGGCGACGCAGGTGGCGGCCGACTACTACGACTACGCGACGCTGGCGACGTACCTCGTCTTCGGCACGGACCCCTTCGGCCGCGAACTGTCGCGCTGGGACTTCGGGATCACCCTCGGTGGGATCCTGCTGCCCGAGGCGGCCGAGCGCATGTTCCGCGGCGCCGCCCGGCTGGCGCGCCTGCGCAAGCTCGGCGCCCATCCCGGCGGTCGCATGATGGACGCGCTCGAGCAGAGCGAGCTGGCCGACGCGCTCCTTGCCATCGGCCCGGTCGCCGACCGATGACCACCGAATCGCGGATCATCACCGGGTCACTCGCCGGTCCATCGGAGGTGCTGCTGCGGCGCTTCCAGGGGCGTTTCGCCAAGGCGGGTGTCAGCCATCTCGCGGAGCCGGCGCTGGTGTATGCGCTGGACCAGGTGATGGATCGTGGTGCCCGTTGCCTCTACACGCGCCGGATCCTCGAGCCCTTCGAGGCCGCACGTCGCGCGCAGCCGGGCCTGACCCTCGCCGACTTCTTCGCGCGGGGGACACCCGAGGTGCGAGCGCTCGGCGAGCAGCTCTTCGGCACGGACGGCTTCACGCTCGTCACGCTCCAGGGTGGACGCGGGTACTTCGACGCGTGGAAGCGGGTGATGGACTCGTTCCGGCACGCCGCGCCACCGACGACGTTCGGCCCTGCGTGGGGGCACTGGTCGACACGCAGCGTCACGCTCGGTGCCAACACCACCACGCCGCATGTCGTGCCGATCGACTTCCCCGCCCGCCGGGTGGATGGCGACACGGTCACGTGGGTCTATCCGCGTTGGGACACCATCCGGATGCGCGCGTACGTGCTTCTCGGGCACATGGAGCTCGCGCGCGCACTGGGAAAGGACGTGCCCCTCGACCTGCGTGGCGCCGCCCTGTTCGACTGGGCCGGGCTGGGTGGCACCAGGGTGACTCCGCTCGCCTTCGCGGCACACCCGGACCTCAGGATGAGCCGCACGCAGATGGCCCAGATGCTGAGCACCGGGCGCGCGCCGGCGTTCCAGTCACAGATCCTCCCGGTCGGTGCGACACGTCCGAAGGGACTCCGGCACTCGGCCGTCCGCAACGCGGAGGACGCGTCGTGGGAGCTGGCGCGCCGGTTCAGCGACGCCCGGTTCGTGGACCCGGCCACGTTCGAGGCCGCGGTGGCGGATCACGCCGCGGCGCTGCTCGACACCAGCCTTCCGTCGCAGGTGAACCCCGCCCACCTCGTGACGACGGTGTCGCCGGCCGACCTGCTGCGGATCGCGCGGAGCGATCCCGGCGCCCCGCAGATCGTCACCATGGTCTGGGAGCTCGAGCACCAGCGCGCCCAGCGCTCGGTGCGCTCGCTGGAGTCGATGCTCGCCGCACTCGACACCACGGTCGACACGAGCCTGATCCGCAACCTCTGCGGCCTCGGTGACCCGCACAACCTGGCGCTGGTGACCCCGTACGGGCACGCGGCGCGCGACATGTACGCGGCCATGATGGGGAGCGGCCAGCGCTGGAGCGTGAATGGCGCGCGCCTGGCGCCGGACCTCGCGCTCGCGGGCAACACGTCTCCCGTGGCCCCCGCCATGCCGGCCACCACGGTGAGCGACCAGGTGCCCGCGGGCTTCAACCAGGAATTCGACTCACACGACGACTACCCGCGCGCGATGAACGTCTTCTTCGGGTTCACGCCGCGGGAGCTCGACCGCGTGGCACGGATGCTCTCCGGCGCACCGGTCGCCGATCTCCTCGCCCGGTACGATGCCACGCGGGCCACCCAGGTTCGCGAGACCTACAACCACCTCGCCGGCTGCATGAACGCCGCCATCAATTCGTACCAGCTGGACAAGACGCTGCTCCTGGACTTCATCCCACTCTGAGAGGCCGACACGATGGCGACGACTCCCCAATCGCTCTTCAAGTTCGTTCAGCTCCGGCGCCTGACGGACACGGCCCCCGAACCCTGCACCACCGGCGCCGGGGTCGTGCGGGACGCGATGGACTTCAGCGCCGCCGGCACGCCGCCAGTCCGCAAGGCGGCGGCGGCAGGCGACCTGGAACAGGGCACCGCGCTCTACACCGAGCGCGCGAAGGCACTGACCGGTGACGCCCGCGCGGCGGCGCAGTTCGCGCTCCGGCAGCTCAAGCTCGCCAGCACCAACGAGCGGCTCACCATCGGGCAGGTCCGCGCCAACCTCAAGGCGTGGGAGAAGCAGACGGGCATCACCGGTGCCCGGCAGAAGAAGGCGTTCGGCGAGGCGATTGCGTGGGCGGCCGACATGGTGATCCTGCAGCGCTGGCTCCGGCCGTCGCTGCCCGCGTCGAGTGGCGATCCGGTGCGCCTGCTGCGCGGTCTCGGCATCGTCGCGCTCTCGCAGGCCGAGGCCGACCCCGGCTGCCGTGTGCGGTCGCTGGTGGCGAAGGCGGAAGTGCAGCTCCCGGACGTGGTGGTCCCGCCACCGCCGAAGCACCCCGACGTCGTGAAGGCGAACCAGCTCGACGCGATGCAGGCGGACCTCGCACGCCTGCAGGTACGCGCACGCGCATCGCGGCCCGGCGCCGACCCCACCATCGAGGAACTCGGCAAGGCCGGCGCGAGCGACATGGATGCCCAGGTGAAGGCGATCCAGGGTGCCGCAAAGACGATGGGCCTGCCCGTGACCACGACGGCGAGCTCGATGCAGGAGGTGCTCGGCCTGGAGGCAGCGACGGCGCGCACGAAGAGCCCGCCCTCCAGTCCCGGGTCGATCGCCAGCCCGGGCGGTCCGCACATCGACATCGACGACGTCATCACGATTCCCGCGCCGAGGCCCTCGGTCCCGGTGCTGACCGCCGAGGCGCGTGTGCTCGGGCGCGGTGACCTGATGCTCGTGCGCACCGCACTGCTGCGCTACGAGCCGAACGAGATCTCGCACATCGAGAATGTGCTCGCGACGGAGGTACGCGAGCGGACGCACGTCCTCGACGTCACCACCAGCGAGACCGTCACGGAAACCAGCAAGAGCGCCAGCGAGACCACCCGCGACCTCGAGACCACGGAACAGCACGGGCTGGAGCGCGCCACCGCCACGGCCGCGAGCACCAGCAGCAGCATGTCGATGGGACTCAGCGTGAGCGGTGGGCTGGGTCCGATCCAGGCCGGCATCGACATCGATGCCTCGCGGTCCACCACCACGTCGTCCAGCTCCAGCGCCGCGGTGTCGTACGCAAAGACGATCACCGAGCGCGCCTCGGAGACGCTCCGGAGCGAGGCCAGCTACCGCCGCACCGTGACCAGCACGACGCAGGTGACGGAGACCAACCTCCACAAGTTCGACAACACCGCGGGCGCCGCGAACATCGCCGGCATCTATCGCTGGGTGGACCGCGTGGACCAGGCGCAGATGTACAACTACGGCGAGCGTTTGCTGCTGGAGTTCGTCGTGCCCGAGCCGGCTGCACAGTTCGTGCACCTCAGGCAGGCGACGGAGGCGGCGGATCCCATCGTGCCGCCGCCCGGCTGGAACCTCGAGATCACGGAGCTCACCGAGGCCAACTACGTCCGAAAGGCCGCACGGTGGAACGTGCTCGGCCTCGAGACGCCTCCGCCGCTGGAGGTGTTCACGACGGCGTCGTTCGCCGATCCTGCGGCCCGCCCGTTCGACTACAAGACCGATTCGACGGACCAGAGCCAGCCGGAGTGGGGGTACAGCTCGTACGTCAACGAGGTCGCCATTCCGGAGGGCTATGCGGCCGCGACCGCGTGGGCCACGGTGACGTGGGGGCTCTCGCAGGGCGAGTATGACACGAAGGACAGCGGCACCACGCAGAACACGCAGGCGGTGGAGATCGTGATCGGGTCCGACAAGGCCACGATCAGCGATTCCGGCGACAGCGGTGCGGAGTTCGACCTGAATGGCGAAGTGGGCGGACCGCTCCCGATTGCGGTCAGCGCCGACCAGCGCGGGGGGTTCGCGATGGCCGTGCGGGTGAAGTGCCAGCGCACGCGCGAGGCGTTCGAGGCGTGGCGGCTCAAGACCTACGAGACCATCCGCGCCGGCTACCTGTCGCTCCAGCAGCAGTACGAGACGGCCCTGTCGGTGGCGGAGATCCGGCAGGCGTACGCCGCGACCACGCCCTCGGACATGAATCGCACGATCGAGATGCGCGAGCTGAAGCGCGCCTGCCAGACGGTGATGACGGGACAGGACTTCGACCTGTACGGTGCGATGACCTTTCCTGCGGGCGAGATCCCACGCGTGGACGCCAGCGAGGCGACGGCCGAGGCGGACTCGATCCAGTTCTTCGAGGACCTCTTCGAGTGGGAGAACCTCGTGTACCTCTTTTACCCCTACCAGTGGGCGGGGCGGTCGCGCTGGGCGGAGCTGCTGTCGCGCTCGAGCACGGATCCGTTGCACGAGGCCTTCCTGCAGGCCGGCGCGGCGCGCGTGGTGGTGCCGGTGCGCTCGGGGTACGAGCACGCCGTGGGACGGTACCTCGCGACCTCGGTGGTGCCGAGCCTAGAGCCCGCGACGTGGCGGGGGCAGAAGAATCCCTATCCGCCGATCGAGGAGCTGATCGCGGACGGGCTGGACCGACCGGGGGACGAGGTGGCGGTGGGCGATCCGTGGGAGGTGGTGACGCCGACGTCGCTGGTGTACCTGCAGGCGGGAGCGGATCTGAACCCGGCTGACGGCACGGCGTAGCGGGGCGCGAGCGTCGGCTGATCCAGTGCGGCGCGTGCGCCGGGACGGGTGTGCGGCGCGTGCGCCGGGACGGGTGTCCGGCGCACGCGAGACCCTGGCACAGCGGGCGTCTCGCGGGACTGGGTGTCAGCGCCTGCGCCGCGCTCCGGCGCTCGGCGTGTCCGGAGCGTCGTACTCAGCCGTCCCGCAATTCGAGTGACCGTCGCACCCCGCGGAGCACCGCCGCGATGGCATCGGCTGCCGTCGCTGGCGGCACGAGCATTCCGCGCACCAGGATCCCGGCCAGTCCATGCACCGCGGACCAGGACACTATCGGTGCATCAATGCGCCGCTGTGCCGACAATTCTCCGACTGAAACGAGTCTCTCGAGTGCCGACTCGAGGACGGCCCAGGCGGATGGATCGTCGGCGCAGGAGGGCGGCGCGGTGGGGGCCTGGAACGCCGTGTCGAAGAGCTTGGGGTGTCGGACCGCGAACTCGACGTACGCCCTGCCGATGGCGTCGAAGCGTCGGATGGCGTGCAGACCGGCGTCAGGCTCCGCCGGGACCGCATCCGCCGCATGGAGCATCGCCCGCGCCAGGCGCCGCCGTGCGAGCCGACCGACCTCTGCTGAGAGATGTGCGAGGTCGGGGAAGTGGCGGTACACGGCGGACGCGGACACCCCTTCCGCCCGGGCCAGGTCGCGCAGCTGCAGGGCGGCGGGGCCGTCCGCTTCCGCGATCCGCAAGCCGGCCTCGAGTAATGCAGTCCGGAGGTTGCCGTGGTGGTAGCGGGCGGTGTTCACGGGATGCGGATGGGTCAATCGGGTGAGGCCAAGTTGGTGGTCGGGAGAGGGGCCGTGAAAGCTGCGACTCTGAGTCATTTTGCGGATGTGACTCTGAGTCATTCTGAGGATTCGACTCTGTGTCATTTTAATGTTGACAAAAGAAACATTCGAATGCAATATGTTGACAATGTTCACATCTGCACCGCCGCCCGAGTCGCCACAGCCGGAGAGCCATCCATGCCAGATCGCATCCTGACCGCAGACCTCCCCCCCGCCATACCGTCCATCATCACCAGGGACGCCCGATGACCGCCGGCCCGCTGCACACCATCCTTGGTGCGAACGGCGCCGTCGGGCGCGCACTGTCGGCCGAGCTGTCCCGCCTCCCGGTGCGCGTTCGGCAGGTGGCGCGCACGCCGCGCGCCGAGTCGGAGGGAGACGAGCTGGTGGCCGCCGACCTGCTCGACGCCGCGGCGACCGACCGCGCCGTGGCCGGGAGCGACGTCGTGTACCTCCTGGCGGGGTTGCCGTACAGCGCCGCGCTGTGGGAGGCGCAGTGGCCGCGCGTGATGCAGCACGTGCTCGACGCCTGCACACGGCATGGCGCGCGACTCGTGTTCTTCGACAACGTCTACCCCTACGGCGCCGTCGACGGCGTGATGACCGAGGAGACGCCGTTCAACCCGTGCAGCCGCAAGGGTGAGGTGCGCGCCCGCATCACGACCACGCTGCTCGATGCGATGCGCCGGCAGCAGCTCACCGCCATGATCGTGCGCTCGGCCGACTTCTACTATCCCGACGGCGCGGGCGCGACCACCGGCCTGCTGAATGGGGTCGTCTTCGACCGCCTCGCCGCCGGCCACGGGGCGCAGTGGCTGGGGTCCGCCGATGTCGTGCACAGCTTCACCTACACGCCGGACATCGCGCGCACACTCGCGCACCTGTCCGCACGCGACGACGCGTATGGCCAGAGCTGGCACGCACTGACGTCACCGGAGGCGCGCACGGGGCGCGAGTTCGTGCAGATGGCCTGCGCGCAGCTCGGGCAGCCCGTGCGGGTGCAGAACGCCGGCCGCACGATGTTGCGCCTGCTCGGGCTGTTCAATCCGGTGCTGCGGGAGCAGCTCGAGATGCTGTACCAGTTCGAGCGGCCGTATCGCTTCAGCAGTGCGAAGCTGGAGCGCGCCTCGGGGCTGGTGCCGACGTCATACGCGGCGGGTTTCGCCGACGTGATCGCGCGGCTGCCCACCGGCGCCCCACGGGCCCGCACGGCCTGAGCGCTGCCGTGCGGCTGGTGCGGTCACACCATCGCGAAGTGCCGCGTCGCCCGCGTCGCCCGCGTCAGCTCCCCCCGCACATCGGGATGTGCGATCGAGATCAACAACTCGGCGCGCTGCCGCAGCGTCTTGCCGTGCAGGTTCACGGCCCCGTATTCCGTCACCACCCAGTGCACGTGGCCGCGCGTCGTCACCACGCCGGCGCCCGGCTTCAGTTCGTGGGTGATGCGCGACAGGGTGCCCCCGGCCGCCATCGAGGGCAGGGCGATGATCGGCTTGCCACCCTTCGAGAGTGCGGCGCCGCGGATGAAGTCCATCTGGCCGCCGATGCCGCTGTAGATGCGGTGGCCGATGGAGTCGGCACACACCTGGCCCGTGAGGTCGATCTCGATCGCCGAGTTGATCGCGACGACCTTCGGGTTCTCGCGGATCAGGCTCGGGTCGTTGGTGCGGTCGCAGGGATGGAACTCGATCGCGAGGTTGTCGTCCACGAAGTCGAACAGCCGCTTGCTGCCGTTGATGAAGCTCGTGACGGTGCGGCCGCGGTGGACTTCCTTGTGCTCGTTGGTCACCACGCCGTTCTCCATCAGCGGGATGAGGCCATCGGAGAACATCTCGGAGTGCACGCCGAGACCGACCTTGTTGCCGAGCCGCGCGAGCACCGCATCGGGGATCCCGCCGATGCCGAGCTGCAGGGTGGAGCCGTCCTCGACGAGTCCCGCGATGGTCTCCCCGATGCGGTCCTCGATCTCGCTGGCCGGGGATGGCGCGTGGGTGTGCAGCGGGCGGTCGGTGGCGGTCCACGCGTCCACGCGTGACAGCGGCACGGCGGAATTGCCGGCCGTGCGCGGCATCTGCTGGTTGATCTCCGCCAGCACAGTGCGGGCGTTGAGGCTCGCGGCCAGCGCACAGTCGACGGAGGTGCCGAGCGTCGAGTTGCCGTGCTTGTCGGGGGGCGAGAGCTGGAGGATCGCGACGTCGAGGTCGATCACGCGATCGGCGAAGAGCGACGGGATGTCGCTGAGGAAGACCGGGATGAAGTCGGCACGCCCCTCCCCGATGGCGGCACGCACGTTCGCACCCGAGAAGAGTGAGTTCGACGAGAAGTGTCCTGCCTGTTCCCGGTCGACGAACGGCGCCTCCCCCGCCAGGTGCAGGTGGTAGAGCTGCACGTCACGGAGGTCGGTGCGCGCGGCCAGTGCCTCGAGCAACGGGGTGGGGGTGGCGCAGGCGCCGTGGATGAAGATCCGGTCGCCGGACTTGATGTGACTGACGACGTCAGCGGGGGACGACGCGTGCTGGCGCCAGTCGGAGGAGCGAGGGTGTGCGGGCATGCACACAAAATGGCGGGTCCGGTCGATCCCGAGAACCGCTGGCCGTCACGCGCCTGCAGGTCCGGGGCGCGTCACGTGCGCGTCACGGACACTCAGGGCACCACGTCGATGCGCACCGAGCGCACGAGCGCCGTGTCGTTGCGCGCGGGCTGCGCAAACCGCATCACGCGCACCTGCACGGTGGTCGTGCCGGGCTTCGCGGCCAGCCACCGTCCATTGCCGACCTGCCGCACGCTGCTGCCGGCGGGGATCGGCCCCAGCAGCGGTACCACGCGCGGGACGAGCACTCCGGCGGAATCGAGGCCGCTCACGTGCAGCGCGATGAAGGGAGACAGCGTGTCGCCGACCCGCGCCACCAGGCGGTCCGGCTCGACCTGCAGCACCCGCACCCGCGCGTTCACCGCATCCGCCTGCGCGCGACTGTCGCGATCGATGCTCGACCCGGTGGGAATCGCCCGGCCGCTGCTGTCGCGGCGGATGACCGATGTGCTCCTGACGATGGTCACCGGTCCGGCGGCATCGCCCGTGGCCTGACTGGCGGGAAGCGCCACCAGCTCCACGTCGATGTGCAGCGTCGAATCCGGCGGCGTGTTCGCCGGATATCCCGTCCGCCGGCTCAGCGCGGGCGGCACGACGAGCAGTCGCCGTTCGCCCACGCGCATGCCCGTGACGCCCTCGTCCACGCCGGCGATCACCTGCCCGCCGCCGAGCAGGAACGTGATCGGTGCCCCGCTGCGACTCGTGTAGATCAGCCGGCCGCTCGGTAGCGTCGTGGTCTCGTGGATGGTGACCCGTTGTCCCGGCACGGCCGCGGGACCGTCACCGCGGCTGAGCACGCGGTACTGGAGTCCGCTCGGCGTGGGGACGAGGGCGGGGCGCGAGGCGCACGCGACGAGCACGACCGCCATCGAGAGCCGAGCCACGCGACGAAGGGAGAGGTCTGGCATGAGGTCTGGGGCTACGATCACACTGCACCAGTCTGCAGCGGGGGCAATTCGGGACAATCCGGTGACAGGGACAATCCGGTGACAGTGCACCAATATCCCCGGCAATTCGGTGACAGACAACAATCCGACAATCCGGTGACAGTGCACCAATATCCCCGGCAATTCGGTGACAGACAACAATCCGGTGACAGTGCACGAATATCTCCGCCACGCCGCGGCACACGACAATCCGGTGACAGTGCACCAATATCCCCGAACAATCCGGTGACAGTGCACGAATATCTCCGCCACGCCGCGGCACGGCCTGCCCGGCCGGGGGTCGCTCAGCGCGGAGACCGGTTCGCGTTGTCCATGTCGGAGGTGATGCGCCACACACCGTCACGCTCCCGGCGCAGCGTCAGCGTGAACTTGCCCACGTCGCTCGTGTCGTCGCCGTAGCCGTACCCGCCGACGATGTATCCGACCGTGCCGGAGACGGCGGCCGCGAGTGCCCGGAGCCTCAGCGCGTTCCCACCATGTCCGGCGTAAGCGGCGGCGATCGCGGCCCTGCCGCGCACCGGCGGATGGCCATCCTGGAGCACGAAACCATCCTCGGTGAAGAGGGCGGCCAGCGCAGCGGGGTCGGCGCGTCGCCAGGCCGACTCGTAGTCGCGAAGGACGCGGTCCAGGTCGGCGGGCAATGCCACCGCTGGCAGCGGCGTCGGTGCCTCGACCACCTGGGCGTCGAGTTGCGGCGCGCCGACCAGGAGTGCCGTGACCGCCAGAAGGACAGACCAGCGCATTGGAGCAGGGGCGAATGGTGACGGGTCAGTACGGTCAGGGGCAATACGGTGAGCAATACGGTGACAGTGCACGCATTGCTTCAATACGGTGACAGTGCCCACGAAAGCGCGCAATGAATGCACTGTCACCGATTTAGTGTCACCGATGTCGATGTCACCGATTCCGAAGGGGCCGTTGCACTCTGCGCGGCCACAGGCAATAGTCAGGGCTGCGGAGGCGCGCAGCGGCGCGCGCGGCTGGGTGCGATCATCACGGCGCTGCACAGGAGCACATATGTCGATCTCGTCCGTTCTGGCACGTCTGCGTCGTCTGGAGGTGCTGGCGGTATCGACGCTGACACTGGCCGCCTGCGGAGGTGGGGGCGGCGGGGGACCGACGGGTGGGGGCACCACCGGCTCGATGAGCGCGTCGATCGACGGGACGAGCTGGTCGAGCACGACGGCGTCGGCGACGGCGACCCCCGGCGGCATCTTCACGCTCACCGGGGTGCAAGCCGGCTCAGGCGTCGGCGTGACCATGACGATCTACCACATCGGTGCCCCCGGCACCTACCCACTCGGCGTCGGCAGCACGGTGGCGGGCGGACTCGCCTCCGTGGTCGAGGGCACCTCGGGCTGGTCCACGCCGCTCAGCGGTGCAGCGGGCACCGTCACCGTCACGTCCGTGTCACCGACTCGCATCGGCGGCAGCTTCGCGTTCACCGCCCCGCGCGTCACCGGCGCGTCCGGCCTCGCGACCCGGGCGATCACCACGGGCCTGTTCGATGTCCCGGTCTCCGGCCCCGCCACGCTCGTCGTGCCGGACAACGCCGGCGGCAAGATGACCTGGGGTGTCGGGTCCACGGCGCACACGGCGTCGTCGATCGCGTCGGTCTCCGCACCCTCGGCTGGCGTGCTGACCTTCGCCGGCTCCAACACCGCGCAGACGCTCAGCATCATCGTCTCGGAGTACACCGGAACTGGCATCTACATCCTGGGCAGCGGCGCCTCCCGCTCCGTGCGCCTGACGCAGGTCGCGCCCGGCGGCGTCTGGGGCGGCACGAACGCCAGCACGACCGGGTCGCTGACGGTGACCACTGCGACGGCCTCGCGCATCATCGGCAGCCTGTCGGTCACGCTGCAACCCGTCGGCGGCACGACGGGCGGAACGGTGCGGGTGTTCGCGACATTCGACATTGGGATCTGACGCGGCGCCTCAGCCAAGCGCATCACGGTTCACCGTGCTCCCTGCTGCGTGCGCTGGAACTGATCCCCGGCCGCACCCGGCTACCCGATCCGCCCGTCACCGTTGATGTCCTCTCCAAGCTTCTGCTCGAGGCGGATCATCAGCTCACGCACGACCGCGCGCGTGTCCTTCAGCTGGCGTTCCAGCCGATCGACACGCGCCTCGATGTTCTCCGCATCGGCGCGCTGATCCGACAGGCGCCAGTCCTGAATGAGATCCCAGAGCATCGGGTTGCCGGAATGAGGTGGATGGTGACGGCCACTGCATGGAGATACGGTGACACCGTGCCCATGTCCACCTGGGGCGCAGCCTGTCGCCCACCCGGCGGCACTACCGCTTCGCCGCCCCCTTCCGCGCCCGGTCGGCCTCCCACTCCTCGAACGGCCCGTCGAAGTCCACCAGCCGGTTCCCGTCGAACGACCACACCCGCGTCGCCACCTGCCGCAGGAACGCCCGGTCGTGGCTCACCAGCAGCACGGTCCCCTCGTACTCGTCGAGGGCGTCCTCCAGCACCTCGATGTTTTCGACGTCGAGATGGTTGGTGGGTTCGTCGAGCACCAGCAGGTTGGCCCGCGCCAGCGTCATCAGCGCCAGCGCCATGCGTGCCCGCTCGCCGCCGCTCAGCGTGTGGATCTCGCGGAACACCTCGTCGCCGCTGAACCCGAACGCGCCAAGATGGTTCTGCACGGCGCCGCGGCTCCAGGTGGGTCGCTGCTCCTGGATCGCATCCGCAAGCGACTTCCGCAGTGGCAGGTCGGACAGGTCCTGCCGGAACCACGCCGGCGTGATCGAGCCGCCCACGCGGACCTCACCACCCGCCGGCTCGCGATCGCCGAGGAGCGTGGAGATGAACGACGACTTGCCGGCTCCGTTCGGCCCGACCAGTGCCACGAAGTCGTTGCGGCGGAGCACGGCGGTGAAGTCGTCCACCAGCACGCGTCCCGGCACCTCCACGCGAAGCGCCTTCATCGTCGACACCTGGTCGCCACCGCGGTCCGCCACGTCGAAGCGCAACGACATCGCCGACGGGTCACCGGGCGGCGGCGCAAGGCGCGGCAGTCGCTCGAGCCGCTTGCGCTTGCCCTTCGCCTGGAACGAGTTCACGCCCGCCAGGTTCCGGCGGATGTACTCCTCCTCCTTCTTCACGTACGCGCGCTGCTTCTCCAGCTCGCGCTCGCGCGTGAGCCGTCGCTCCGCACGCTGCGGCACGAACTGGCTGTAGTTCCCCTTGTAGCTCTCGCTCGTCTTCGCCTCGACGTGCAGGATGTTGGTGCACACCGCGTCCATGAACGCGCGGTCGTGCGACACGACGATCACCGTCTCCGCCGCCTCGCCCAGCCACTCCTGCAGCCAGGTGGTGGTGTCGAGATCGAGGTGGTTGGTGGGCTCGTCGAGCAGCAGCAGGTCGGCCGGTGCGATGAGCTGCGCCGCGAGGCCCACGCGCCCGCGTTCACCACCGGACAGGGTGGACACGAGCCGCACCTTCGACTCCTCGGCATCGAATCCAAGCCCCTGCAGCACCGCGTCCACTCGCGCGTGGTATTCGTATCCACCGAGGTCCGCGAAGCGCTCCTGCTCGCGCCCGAACCGGTCGAGGAACTCGTCGGTGACCTTCTCACCCATCTCGCCAAGCTGCATCGCCAGGTCGGCGATCTTCTTCTCGAGGTCCACCACT
This sequence comes from Gemmatimonadaceae bacterium, assembly GCA_020851035.1. Classification (NCBI taxonomy): domain Bacteria; kingdom Pseudomonadati; phylum Gemmatimonadota; class Gemmatimonadia; order Gemmatimonadales; family Gemmatimonadaceae; species Gemmatimonadaceae bacterium. Next base: position 120,043 of record JADZDM010000006.1, read on the forward strand.
TCACGCCAGGCGGCCGCTCCCGCCTCCCATACCGTGGTCGCCCCCTCGAAGGCGCGGTGCTGGTCGAGCAGCGCATGACGCAGGCCCGGCTTGCGCGCGACGCTCCCCACCGTGGGCTCGTACTCGCCGGTGATGATCTTGAAGATCGACGACTTGCCGGCGCCGTTGCGCCCGATGATGCCCCACCGCTCACCCTCGGCGACGGTGAAGGTGATGTTCTTGAAGAGTTCAGTCGCGCCGAAAGACAGGCCGACGTTCGAGACGGAGAGAAGGGTCACGCGGAGTTGGAAGGGGGCCGGTCAGCCGGCCGGAGAGCGCGGCATCGAAGCGGTGGAGAATACCGGATCCCGGGTGCGGGGACCATGTCGCGTGCACAGATCGCGAGGCCCGGCGAGCCACTGCGCTCCGGAACGGGCACCGACGGTTGTCCGCGCCGGTGCGAAGTCCCGCAGCGCTCAGTCGTCGATCGGCTCCTTTCCCGCGATGCCCTCCTGCATCGCCTGGATCTCCTCCGGCGTGTGGCCCTCCCACGCCAGCAGCTCTTCGACCACCCGCAACGGGTCGCGCGACCGGTACGACTTCGTGGGATTGCCGGGAAACTTCCGGTCCGTGAGGTTGGGGTCGTCGACGTAGGCACCGGTGGGTTCGACCACGTAGATGCGACCGCGTCCCTCACCCCGCGCCAGCTCCGCGCCCCACGTCGCGGCGCCGAGGGTTGCGCTGAAGTACGCCCACGGCGAGCGTCGCTCCGTGTAGTTGGAGGCGTAGCCGGGGTGAATCAGGTCACCGGGCGCCAGGTCGGCGCGGGTACCGTGGAAGAACCGTGTGCTCGGCGCGTCAGGTGCGGGCGGAGTGGACATCATGTGGTCAGCATCCCGGCCATCGATGTGAAAACCGGTGACAGTGCACTCATTGCGCGGAAAAACCGGTGACAGTGCACCCATCGCGCGACCTGGAACCGCCGTCATCGACTCAGCGGATCGAGTGCACTGTCACTGAATTGTTGTCACTGAATTGTGGTCGCCGGATCATCGTCACCACCCGCCGCCGCCACCTCCGCCGGAGCTGCCGCCGCCACTGCTGCTGCTGCCTCCCCCGCTCGAGCTGCTCGGTGCGGACACGCCACTCGACATCGCGCCCACCGCCGACCCGAAGGCCACCGTCGCGCCCGCGCCGCTGAAGCCGCCGCCGCCGCCGAAGCCGCCGAACGACCCACCACCCGACCCGCCGCCCGACGCGCCCGAGCCCTGACTGGCGACGCCGATGCCGCTGCCAGAACGGTCCGCGTCCTGGCCACCGAAGGCCCGGAACCACTTGTCGACGTGTCGCCCGAGCCCGAACGCGAGCAGGTAGGGGTACCAGCGGTCGTCCAGGGCAGGCGCGGGCTTCCGCAGCTCGACCCGGCAATACTCCCGCGCCGAGGCGAGCGTCTTGCGGAGCAGCAGCCGCTCGCGCGTGACGAGCGAGCGCGCGCCGTTGAACACGGAGCGCCAGGCGGCGACCAGCAGCACAGCCAACCCCACGGATGCGACGAGGCCGAGCATCCCGAATCCCGTCGCGAGGCCCCAGCAGAGCGCGCCGGTGAGGAGCGCCAGCGGGAGCAGGACGCGCACAAGGTGCCGCCCGGGGCGGACCACGCGCCGTCGCCAGAACGCGGCCTGCAGACGCGCGAAGAGGAAGCCGGGCACACCCGCGAGTGCGAGCGTCAGCAGCGCCAGCACGGCGTCGGCCTGCCGCGTGACGATCGTCAGCAGGATCAGCACGACACCCGTCAGGCACATCGCCAGCGTGAGTGGCCACCGTCGCGGCTGCGCGGCCGTCGTCGTCGCCATCCCGGACATGTGCGTGAACTGCTCCTCCAGCGGCCGGCGGATGATGGAGGACGGATCGAAGCCCTTGCTCTTGTAGCGCTCCCGGATGTCGTCGGTGCTGGTGGTCGTCTCATCCGGCCGGAAGAAGGCATCCACCAGTGACCGTTCGTATCCCTGGAGCGCGCCGCGGGGCACCAGCAGCTCGAGATGTAGCACGTGGCGCGCCGTCCAGCGCCCGCCCGACGATTCGACCCGGCTCCCCAGCTTCTTCTCGGTTACGAGTCGCGCCAGGACGGCCGAGACCTCAGCCGGTCCCACCTGCTCATCCCAGATGTAGCCCACGAGTTCCGGTCGGTACGGGAGGACGTGTGTCTCGAGCCAGGCCCGGTCGATGCTGCCCAGTGGCGTGAGCGGCACGAACCGACCGGCCGCCACCTCGGCTCGCACGAGCTGTGTGGTCATCACGACGATCACGAGCAGCACGGCCGCCGCGAGCCCGAGCCGCAGCGGGAGTGCCGGGCTTCGACGCACCGCCGAGGGGAGGCCGGCCGCGCGCCAGGCAAGCGGGATGTTCACGACGTATGCGACGCCCGGCTGGAGCACGGGCTGCCGGAAGGTGCCGGTGAATCCGTCGGGCGTGCGCCAGGCCGGGTCGACGCGCAGTGTGAGGTCGAAGTTCGCGATCGTGCCTGCCCGGTCGCGAAAGGCGAACTCGTGGTCGAGCCGGTAGCGTGACCCTTCGGAGACGAGGATGTCCGCGTATTCGTACTCGAGCACATACGTGATCTTCGTGTTCAGGAACGGCGGGTCGCCGGGCAGCCGGCTGCGCCAGCGGAGTGTCCGGCCCCCGGTCATCTCGTAGCCGTCGACGTCGTCGAGCGCCCCCTCGCGCATCGGCACCTCGGCGCCGGTGAGGCTGTCCACGCGCAGGATGCGCCGGAAGGCGAAGCGCTGCCCCTGCCGCAGGTCGAAGCGTCGCTCGCCGCCGTTCCAGTCTCCGGTGAAGAGCATCTCCTGCCGTTCGCGGACGAACAGGGTCCCGGTGCTGTCGAGCCGGGCCTCGACGGAGAAGGCGGTCCAGTCCAGGCTCTTCGCCGCCTGGGGAGACGCCGGGGCGGCGGCCAGCACGAACGCGGCCGCGAGCGCCGCGGCGCGCCGGCAGAGGGCCGCCAGAAATCCGGTGACAGCCAGAAATCCGGTGACAGTGCACCAATTCTCTAAGAATGAGTGCACTGTCACCACATTTCCGCCGAGTGCACTGTCACCACATTTCCGCCGAGATATGAGCGCACTGTCACCGTATCACCTGTCACCGTATTACCTCGAGATATGAGTGCACTGTCACCACATTTCCTGTCACCACATTTCCGTTGTCACCACATTTCCGTGTCACCACATTTCCGCTGAGTGCACTGTCACCGTATTTCCCGGGGTTGCCCGCGCAGGATCTTCTCCATCACCCTGCCGCGGGCGAGTTCGTCGATGAGCTTGTCCAGCTGCCGGATGCGGCGCATCAGCGGGTCCTCCACCGCCTCCACGCGCACGCCGCATACGGCCCCCGTGATCAGGGCGCTGTTGGGATGCATCGCCGGCGCCTGCTCGAAGAAGGCCCTGAAGTCGGTGCGGCGCTCGAGCTGGTCCCGCAGTCCGGCGTCGTCGTAGCCCGTGAGCCAGCAGATGATGCGATCGACCTCGGCTTTCGTGCGGCCCTTTCGCTCCGCCTTGTTCACGTACGCCGGGTAGACCGACGCGAAGGGCATCGAGAAGATCCGGTGTTCGGCCATGGGACGCCTCCTGGACAGGTGTGCAGCGAGTGAGGGTACCGCCCGCCGGACGTTCGAGGCAGCGCGGGAAGTCGCGGCCCGCCTACTTCCGCGCGAACGAGCGCAGTCCCTGGTGCAGGTACACCGGCTGTCCTGCGGCGTCGCGCACGATCGTGAAGACGCGCACCTGACCTCCGGGCGCGGTGACCTGGAGCTTCTCGGAGCCCACGAGCCGGGCGGGGAGCGCCGTGGTGCCCTGCACGAACACGAGTGCCCCATCGCGCTCGGCGAGAGCCACCGACACCGCTCCCATGGCGTACGTGCCGGCGAGCTGCTGCCGTTCCACCGCCGTCGCCTCGCGCGCCGGCGCGGACGGGGGCGCAGGCGGCGGCGCGATCCCCGCCACGCGCGATGCGACGGCATCGATCACCCCGTTCATCGGCGCACCGCCGCGGTTGTCCACCAGCACCACCGACAGCCTGCGATCGGGGAACATGACGACCTGTGCATCGAAGCCCGTGATCGCACCGCCATGCTGCCAGACGCGCTCACGCCCGCGCGTCCCGATCACCAGGCCGTAGCCGTACTTCGAGGTCGGGTCGGCGGGCATCACCTGATACCCGGTTGTCATGCGCCGCACGGCGGCCGTGTCGAGCACACGCGCACCATCGAGCATCCCGCCATCCATCAGCATGCGCGTGAACTGCGCCACCTCGGCCGCGCTGGCCATGAGGAAGCCGGCCGCCCATTGCGCCGTGTTCTCGGTGTAGGGCCGCACCACCGTCGGCGCACCGTTCCCGGAGGCCAGGTGCCCCTGCGAGAAGTCACGTGTCATCGCCTCCAGCGGGCGGAACGTGGCGTGTGGCATGTTCGCCTTCTTCAGCACCAGTCGGTCCACCAGCGCGGCGTAGCGCGCCTTCCCCGCCACCTCGGCCACGTACCCCGCCATGGAGAAGGCGGGATTCGAGTACGAGAGCACGCGACCCGGCTCGGTGAAGAGGAGCGTGTCCGTCACGACGCGGAACACTTCGCCCAGGGCACCCTCGCCCATCCGGCCGTACGCGACGGCGTTGTCGAGCCAGCCGGCCGAGTGCGTCAGCAGCTGGTGCGTGCTGACCATGCCCACGCGCTTGCCGGTGAGTTCCGGTACGTAGGCCTGGATCGGCGCCATGAGGTCGACTGTCCCCTCGGCCGCCAGCTGCGAGAGCGTGGCCGCCGTGAACATCTTCGTCACCGAGCCGACGCGAAACAGCGTCCGTGTGGTGACGGGGCGTCGCGTCTCGGCGTCGGCCACTCCGTACACTCCCGCATAGGCGAGCTGTCCGTCCACCACCACGGCGAGTTGCGCGCCGGGCGTCCCGGTCCGCGCCATCTCGCGCTGCACCAGCGAGTCGATCGAGGCCGCCCAGTCTGGCCGGGTCGAGGACGGCTGTGCGATCGCGAGCGCGGGAACGGTCAGCGCCAGGCAGAGGGAGCGAAACGTGGTCATCGTGGCGCGTGGTGAGAGGGCGGACGCGGGCTCCTGCGGCAAAGGTATGCGTCGAGCCGTACGATGTGCCCCAGCGCGTGTTTCGCGCCACCGCCACGACTTGTGTCCACTGCCGCCCGCCCGTACCCGTGCGGCAGTCGCGCCCGACCTCGTACGCATACGCGGATGCGCACGATGCGTGATCACGGCAATCGTCCGGCTCGGTATCCGGGGAGTTGACGTCGCGCGTCGCGCATTGCCATCACGCTGGGAATGACAACGTCCCGCAACCGCGGGTGAGCCGGTCCGAGCGGACGTCGTGTGATGGTGCACAGGGGGACATTCCGGGAACCTCGCGCTGCGGTGGCGCATAGCTCACCGGCTGCCTTCACCCGTTTCTGTGACCACCCGTGATCCCACTGTTCACACCTCCCTGGATCGCCGTCGCCCTGACGCTGCTGGCCGGCGCCGCCGACACTGGCCGCGTCCCTCGCGGGTGTCAGCACGCGCTGCTGACCTTTGCCGACGATGGGTTGCCGCGTGCGCTCCCTTCGGGATGGGCCGTCCGTGCAGTCCGTGGGTTCAGGGAGCCGCTCAGCGAGGTGGTCGATTCCGGTGGTCTCCGATTCCTTCGCCTGTCGGGGACCGGCCGCGCGGCGTTCTTCGTGCGCAGGCTCGAGACGCCGTTGCGATCGACCTCCGGCCGCCTGGGCTGGACCTGGCGCGTGCCGGTGACGCCCGTTGGTGCGTCCGCCGCGTCCCCCGCGACCGATGATGCGTCCCTGCGCGTCTTCGTCGTCTTCGAGCGGCACGCCACCTTCGCCCGCGCGCCGCGCGCGCTGTTCTACACCCTCGGCGACGGAGACCCCGCACAGCGCACCGCAGGGCGCGGGGCGGTACAGTCGATCAATGCCGGTCGTCCCCTGGCGGCGCGACACTGGGTCGATGTCCTGGTCGATCCCGTACGTGACTACGAGCGCATCTGGCGCGCCGCGGCGCCGGCGATCGTCGCGGTCGGGGTGATGCAGGACACCGACCAGACGGGAAGCGCCGCGGTCGGCGACATGCGTCGCCTCGAATGGACGGACGATGCGACACAGTGCCGGTAGTCCGCTTCGCCTGCTCGTGCCGCACTGCGTCGTGCTGCAGTGGAGCACGTCGCCCTTCAGCGGTTGATCACACCGATCCCCTTCAGCCATGCCGCTGCCAGGTCCGGCCACCCCGACGCCGACAGCCCAGTCTGTCGCAGCCCGAACGCGTGTCCGCCCGTCGCAAAGATGTGGATCTGCGCCGGCACACGCGCGCGGCGCAAGGCGTCCGCGTAGAGGAGCGAATTCTCCACCGGGTTCATGTCGTCGTCACGGGCGTGGACGAGGAACGTCGGCGGCGTCCGGTCGGTGACGCGGATGCCTGGATTCGGCCTGAAGTTGCTGTGCCGGTACGCCATCCGCCCGGGATAGAGGACCAGCGCGAAGTCCGGTCGCGAGCTCACGCTGTCGGCGGCATCCACCGGCGGGTACGTGTGCGAGAATCGCGTGCTGCTCATGATGGCCATGTGCGCGCCGGCCGAGAAACCCAGCACGCCGATGCGGCGGGGATCGATCGCCCATTCGCGGGCGCGTGATCGCACGAGGCGCATGGCCCGCTGCGCGTCCTGGTGCGCCTGCGGGCACTCGCGGTAGGCACCCACGTGCGCACACGGCACCCGGTACTTGAGCAGTACGCAGGTCACGCCGTGTGTGGTCAGCCAGTCACACACTTCCGTGCCTTCGATGTCCATGGCGAGCACGTTGAAGCCACCGCCCGGGTACACGATGACGGCCGCGCCTGTGGTGCGAGCCGTCGGCGTGTAGAGCGTGATCGTCGGCCGGGTGACGTTCTCGATGTACGAGTACGGCTTGCCGCCGACGAGGTTCTCCACGCCCGTCCGGGCATCGACGGCGACGTGCACAGCCTCGCCGCCGACGCCGGGTCGTGCGTTTGGCGGGGTGCCTGGCCAGAGGGGGATCTGCGTGTGGCCCGCGACCGGTTGCCAGCCCGGTTGCGCGATGACGTGGCTGGGCGAGCTGGTGCACAGCGCGAGGGCGAGCAGCATCGCACCGGTGCGAGGGAATCGATCAGGCACATCGGGACGTGACCGGGAGTCGGGAGGCACCTGCCGTTGCCTCGCATCTGCACGCCGCGCCAGCGCCAGCGAGCCCGCGGCGAGACTCGCGCTCCCGATCATCAGTGCGGGCCCGAAGAGCAGGAACTCCTTCACCACGTCCCCGCCCCGGTATGCGGCGCCGGCGGTGATGACGCTGGCGATCGCGAACCCACCCAGGGCGCCCCAGCCGGCGAAGCGCGGCAGCGACAGTCGCGACGCACCACGACGGCTCGACAGCACGAGGATGGCCGAAAACGCGATGCCTGCGATGAAACCGAGCGGGGCGAAGGCGAGCGGGAGCGGCAGATCCGAGTTCACGCCAGGCAGGCGCGCGATGACGAAGCCGATGGCGGATCCGGCGGCGGCCCAGGTGAGGCTGACGCTCAGTGCAGCACGGAAGCGTCGCCACATCACGCGACGCGTGCCCCGAACGACGCGAGCAACGCATCGACGGCTGGATCTCCGCAGGGATACTCGGCCTCCCGGACTTCCGCGCCAGCCTCCAGCAGCGACTGGATGACGGCCATGTGCCCTGGCTTCGTCTCGTGGACTGCAGCCCACACGGCGGCCCCCAGCACGGTGCCTCCGTATGCGTTCCGCGCCTCGAGCGCGGCGCCCGCACCGATCAGCACCAGGACCACCGCGGTTTGTCCGCGGTTCGCCGCCCAGTGCATGGCGTTGAGCCCCGTGCTGCGTCCGCCGTCGGGCGGCACACCAGCACCGATGAGATACTCGACGGTTTCGACCGCACCAACGAACGCGGCGCAGGTGAGTGCTTCCGCGAGTGCTGCCGCGTGGCCAGCGAAGCACCCGTCGCGGTACAACTGCACCATGCGGGAGTCCGTGTGTCCAGCCGACGTCACGACGGGCGCGAGGATCGTGAAGCTGCCCTCGCGCAGGTGACCCAGCACGACGTCGCAGCCGACATCAGCGTCAGGCGGGAACGGGAGTTGGTTCACTCAGGATCCTGTACGGCGGCCCGGGCGCGCCCATCGGCGACGCAGTGCGGCCCACCCGCCGAGCACGGCGAGCGCCCCGTCAGCAGGACGGTGGCAAGGGTGTGCGCCAGTGCGAAGGTGATGACGAATCGGGCTCTGCGCTGCATGCTGGGTGCGGTCGTGCGTGTCGGCGTGTGGAACCGGGACGAAACAGGTCGCGGCGGGTGACGTTCAGCGGACGATACCCCGCGCCCCATCGCGCTGGCAGCCCCGGGCGTGGCGGGCGACGCGTCGATACGTTTCCGGGAACTCAGCGAATGATGCACCCGTGATACGATCCGAGGATGTCGTAGAGCTCTATCAGCACCTGGACCGGCTTGGCGTCGCCATCTGGATCGACGGAGGCTGGGCGGTCGACGCAGTGGTCGGGCGCCAGACACGCGCGCATGACGACCTCGACATCGCCGTCGAAGCCACGTCGCTTGCCGCGCTGCGACGATTCCTGGAGCAGCGCTCGTTCCGCGACGTCCCCACCGACGACGCCTCGCCGTGGAACTTCGTGCTTGCCGATCCGGAGGGACGACGGATCGACGTGCACGCCGTGGTCCTCAGCGAACGTGACGGCGTGTGGGGCGATCCGCTCGATGGGATCGCGTACCCGGCCGGCTCCCTGACGGGCCGAGGCGACATCGCTGGCACGTCCGTCCGCTGCGTGTGCGCGGACGCGTTGCTGCGGTTCAAGACCAGTTACCCGCCGCGTCCGATCGACCGGGAGGACGTCGCCGAGTTGTGCGCGCTGCTGGACCGTCCGGTGCCTGAGACGCACAGCCTGGGCGGCTCGGGCGTCGGCGAGTGATCGCCAGCAGGTCGGTGGCTGACGCCTCATCGGGCGACGGTGCGCCGGAGCTGGTCCAGGTGATGTACTTCATGATCAGCGATGCGCCTCGCGTAGGTGAGCACGGTCGCGTCGCGCCCCGATGTCGTTCCCGTGACTGTCGCGCGACGAGACCAGCCGGCCGCGTCGAGGAGCCGCACGCGGTCGAGCAGTCTGGCTCGCGCCTCAGAGAACTCTCGCAGTGAGACCCGGAAGCCCTGATCGAGATAGTCCGTCTTCCTGATCCACGTGCGGGGTGACACATGCCGGATCGTCGGGTGGTCTTCCGTGATCATCCGGTCGATGCAGCGCCCCCACACCGCCGCGCAGGCCCGCAGGTGCGCCACGATGTCGCGGGCCGACCACTCACCCGCCGCCGGCTGACGCAGAAGCTGCCGATCATCATGCCCACGGACGATCCGGGCGATCTGTGTCGGCGTACTGGCCAGCGTCTCCAGTACCAGCTCGATTTCGGGCGGAGTGTGCGCTGCGGGCGGTGTCATCGCCATGCTCCTTGCGGGACCGCCGGGTCTGGCCAGGACCGCTGCAGTGTGCTGCAATGCAGACTCCAGAAACGACTCGTGCGCGCCAGCCTGATCACAGTAGCTCCGTGGCCGTGGCGTCAGCAACCCGTGCTGGAGGGAGGACGGCTGTGCGGATCATGCTCGCCCGTGGCGCGTGACGCACGGCAATCGCGAGAGGCGCGCGGCAGCCGGTTGTGGCTGACGACAGCTACGGACCCGGCTCGTGTGACCCAACTACCCGAGCTTCGACGCGTCATCGATCAGCGCCAGCGCGAGCAGCGACAGGGACGTCCACGCGCCGATCGCGAAACTGCGCTGCGGCGCGCACCGTACGCCCTGCCAGCCCTCGCTCGCTCCCCCGACCGCCCAGCAACTTCCTGGTGCCCACGCATGCCCCACGCAGAGACCGTCCCGCCAGACACCATCGCGGCGATCCGCCGCACCGCACGGCTCACGGGACTGTGCTATCTCGGCCTCGCCGTCACGGGAGTGTTCGGGTTCCTCCTGATTCGCGCACGGCTGTACGTTGCCGCTGATGCCGCAGCCACCCTGGCCAACCTCTCGACGCACACCGTACTGGCGCGCGCGGGCATCGGGATGGAGATGGGCATCGTCCTCGCGCAGTCGCTGGCGGCTGTGTGGTTCTACAGGCTTTTCCGCAGCATTGACACGTTCGCCGCCGGAACACTCGCCGCGTTCGGACTTATCAACGCGATCGCGATCCTCGGCAGCGCTGCCCTGCTCGCGAGCGCTCTTGCTGTCGCCGGCAACGCCACGCTCGCGGCGGGTGGTGATGCGGCCGCCACGGTGCAGCTGCTCTACGTGGTGAGCGGGAATCTTTGGGGTGTCGGCGCGATCTTCTTCGGGCTGTGGCTCATCCCGATGGGCTGGCTCGTGCTCCACTCCGGATGGATGCCGCGCGCACTCGGCCACGTGCTCATGGTGGGCGGTGTCGGATACGTGCTCAATGCATTCGTCGGCCAGACGGTCCCGGGGATCGGTGCGGTCGCTGATGCGCTCACGATTCCGGCCTCGGTCGGCGAGTTCTGGATGATCGGGTATCTGCTGTGGTTCGGGGTGCGCGAGCGGCCGTCAGGCCGGGCGGACGGCCGCAACTGACGGCGAAGCCAGGCATGGTGCCGGACGTCGGCGGCGGAGTATGTCATCGCCACATGCACGAGCTCCGCCGCCATCGCGCTGGTGATGCCACGCCCCTCCTCGCCTGGGAACGCGAAGTACGCGAGTTCCCCGCGACCGGACGCATCCGGTCCGCTCTTGAATCCGCACGTGCCGACCACGCGGTGCGACGTGCCTTCCAGCGCGAGGTACCCAAACCACGGCACGGAGACTGGAGCAGCCGCCAGCATGGCAGCCGTGGCCGAAGCGATGGCGACCGTCGTCGAATCGTGGGGCGCACGAGTTGTCGTGTGCTGCCGTCGCGTGTCCGGGATGGAGGGGCATCATGCTACGGCACCCGCGCCGGCGCGCCCCGCAGCGTCCGCACCAGGAACTCCGCCGCCGCCTCGTACACCCTTACCGAGTTTGCATGTCGCATCCAGTGATGCGTGTCGTCCACGATCACCAGCTCCTCGAACGGCACCCGCTGCGCCGTCAGCCGCTGTACCAGGTCCGTCGTCTGGCTGAAGCGCACGTTGCGATCGTCGTCGCCATGGATCAGCAGCACAGGTGACTTCCACGTCGACACGGAACTCACCGGCGACGACGTCCACGCCACCTTCGCGGCCTCCGCGCGCGCGGCCGGGTCCACCTGCACGTTGTTGAGCGCGGCCGCCAGCGCCGTGCCCGCGCCGGAGCCCGGCACCGTCATGTCGTGCACACCATGCAGGTCCACACCCGCTGCGAAGAGGTCGCTGTCGCGACCCAGCGCCAGCGCCGTGAGGTAGCCGCCATACGAGCCGCCGTAGATGCCGATGCGCGCCCCATCGACATCCGCACGCGCCTTCAGCCACTCGCCCGCCGCCTTCACGTCGAGGTACTCACTCGCGCCCTGCGCACCCGCGTGCGGCGCGCGGTGAAACTCGTACCCGTAGCCGATGCCGAGCCGGTAGTTCACCGCGAGTACGACGAAGCCGCGGCTCGCGAGGTACTGGTTCATCGCATACGTGGCCGAGTAGTAGTCGCTGTAGTGCCAGCCCGTCAGCATCTGCCGTGGCGGACCACCGTGCACGAACACCACGGCCGGCTTGCGCGCGGGACCACCTGCCGGCATGAAGAGCTGGCCGTACACCTTCCCGCCATCGCTCGCGGTGAACGTCACCGAGGTCGGCGTCACCAGTTGCGCGGCCGGATACGACGCGATCGCCGCCTCGCCGAGTAGTCGCGCGCGCGGCTCGCCCGCACCACGCACCGCCACCTGCGGCGGGCGCTGCGCCGTGGCTGCGATGTACGCCAGCGTGCCACCGCCCGTCACGGTCGGCGTCCACTCGAGCCCTGTGCCCGGTGTCACCACCACGGGCGCCGCCGTGTCCACCGGCACGCGCACGAGGTGGCGGCGATCGATGTCACCCGGTGTGCGCCCCATGTTCCCGCAGAACCACACCGTCGAGCCGTCCGGGCTCACTGTGATGTACTCGGCCATGCCATCACCCGGCGTGAGCAGCAACGGTTGGCCGCCCGTGCTCGCGATGGAGTACAGGTGCGGCCAGCCATCCACGTACGACAGGAATACGATACGGTCGCGCGCCGCCCAGTGCAGGTTCACGCCGCCCTCGGTGCTGGGTGGCGAGCCGCGCAGCGTGAACGGCGCCCGCCATAACTCGGTCGCCGTGCCGCGCGCGACATCACCGATCCACAGCGCCCAGGCCTGCGGCTGCGCCTCCAGCATCGGGGCCGGCGCGCCACCCGCACCCGGGCGCCGCATGAATACCAGCCGGGTGCCATCCGGACTCCACTGCGGCCGCGCGTCACGCGACGTGCCCGGCGCGACCCACTGGATGGGGGTGTTCGCGTCGGCGTAGACGCCGATGAAGGCGTGGTCGCCGCGGTCCGACACGAACGCGAGCCGCGAGCCATCGGGGCTGAAGGTCGCGCTGCCGTTCGTGCCGCGCGCCGCGACGATGCGCTGCGCCGCCGACGAGCCGTCGATCGGCACCGACCACAGGTGGCGATCCTTCTCGAACACCACGACATCACCCTTCGGCGAGATCACCGGCGCATCACCGTCGCCGAGCAGGTGCGGCTCACCGCCGCGCGTGGACACGCTCCAGAGCTGCACCTTCGGTGGCAGCGGCATGCCGACTGGGTTGACGGGCAACGCGTCGTCCCAGTTGGAACCGTGGTCGCCGCCGCGCACGTACACCGCCCACGCGCCATCGCGCGAGAGGGCGACGCTCGTCAGCTCCTGGCCATCGTCCGCCGTGACGCTGGTGAGCTGCTGCGGCGCCCACGACGGGCCTGCGGCCGTGAACAGGTTGCGACGGCCGTTGTCATTCGAGGCCCACGCGATGCGGTCGGCGCCGGCCGCGGCAACGAGCTCGTTCGGGAACGGCGCACCGCGGATCGCCGCGTACGTCAGCGGCGCGGGGCGCGCCTGGGCGTGGAGGGCGTGCGGTGCGACGGCGAGCAGCAGGCAGGCGGCCTGCCGAGCGCGGAGGAAGACGAGGGGTGTCACGGGATGCCTCTCGAAAGGCTCGGCGATGAGGGAGCGACGGCGTGCCATCACCATGCGGCACGGTGCAGCGCACCGCAACGGCACCGCATCTTCAGGGATCGGTGCCGATCCCCAGCTAGCGCTGCGCCACCCAGCCGGCCATGCCGGTACGCGAGTACACATCGGGGCGCCGGTCGTGCACGACGGCGGCGATCAGATCGCTGCCAAGCTGAACGCGCGACCGCGCAAACGCTTCAACTGGCAGGCCCCGGAGAAGCGGTATGTCCCGCAGCGCCAGGCAGTGCACGTCAATGGTGACTCAGCTGGCGCGCGCGAAGATGCTCACTTCCGACCGCAGGCGCCCACCGAGGCGGTCCTGCTCGACTTCGAGATCATACCGACTCTGCAGGTTCAGCCAGAACTGCGGGGAGGTGCCGAAGTAGCGCCCCAGGCGCAGGGCCGTATCCGCGGTCACCGCCCGCGTGCCGTGCACAATCTCATTGATGCGGCGTGGGGCGACACTGATGTCGCGTGCGAGGCGATACTGCGACAGCCCAAAGGGCTCCAGGAAGTCCGCCAGCAGCACTTCGCCCGGGTGAATCGGTGTCAGCTTGGTAGCCATGGTCCGACCTCAGTCATGATAGTCCACGATTTCGACGCCCTGCGGTGCTCCTTCCTTCCAGCGGAAACAGACGCGCCACTGGTCATTCACGCGGATGCTGTACTGGCCTGCGCGATCTCCCTGCAGCTTCTCGAGGCGATTGCCTGGCGGCACGCGCAGTTCGTCCAGCGCTGTCACGGCATCGAGCTGGACGAGCTTCCGCAGCATCACACGGTGGAGTTCGGCAGGAAACCGCCGCACCCGGTCGCGCTGGAACAGGCGCTCCGTCTCGCGATCCGCGAAGCTCGTGATCATGGACGATAGTAACGCGTCACGGTAATACCGTCAAGCGTTACTAGTGGCCGGTGGTGCCAGCGGACGAGGATCGGGCTGGTCCACTCAGACCGCCACCAGCACGATATGCCGGACCGCTGACGGAGCGCGCACGCGCACCACCGCCATCACCCCCCACGCACCACCTCACCCACTCCCGCCACGAACTCCTCCGCCACCACCGATCGCCCCACCTCCTTTCTCCACACCGCCACGATCTCCCGCTGCAACACCTGGTCACTGAGCGGCAGATACGCACACCACGGCGTGTTGTACCGCACGGCCGCCATCGCCGGCACGATACTCACCCCCACCCCCGCCCCCACCAGCTCGAACACCGTCGCCAGCTGCGCACTGCGACACACCACCGGCTGGCGCACATGCCGGCTCGCACAGAACCCCTCGATCTGCTCCCCCAGGCAATGCGCCGGATCGAGCGTCACCGCCGGCGACTCGCGCAACTGCGCCAGCGTGATCCGCCCCGCACGCGCCGCCGCATGCGCACTCGGCACCGCCACCACCAGCGCATCCGTGCCGATCAGCTCCACATCCAGGTGCTCGAACGCGTACGGCACCGCCGCGATCACCACGTCCAGCGCACCGTCGAGCAGCAGCTTCGCCAGCACCGCGCTGTAGTCCTCGCGCAGCTCCACCCGCACACCGGGCCCATGTCGCGCCCGCAGGCGCTGCACCGCACCGGGCAGCACGTACGGCGCCACGGTCGGGATCGCGCCAACCCGCAGGGTGGCCGACACCGCCGCCTGCTCGCCACGCACCGCCACCTCGGTCTCGCGCACCGTGTCGAGAATCCGTCGCGCCCTCGGCACCAGCGCCGCCCCAGCCTCGGTCAGCGTCACCCCGCGCGCATGCCGCACGAAGAGGCGCGCACCAATCGACGCCTCGAGGCGCTGCACCTGCGCCGTGAGCGAGGGCTGCGACATGCCGAGCTGGCGCGCCGCCGCACTCAGGGTGCCGGCGTCCGCGACCTCGAGAAAGCTCCGGAGCAGGGTGGTGTCCATTACTTGAAGTATAGCCGCATCCTATGCCTCGCATTGGCATATCACCAATTGCCGGCTATGACTCGGCCGCCTACCCTCCCCGTCACCACGCAGACCCACGACCCGAGGGGACCCACCAATGGAAGGACATCCAGCCAGCACCGGCGGCACCTGCCCCGTCAAACACGGCGCCCTGCCCACCGAGGAGCCGCGCCACGCCCGACGCGCCAGCGCCCACCGAGGCGGACGCGCGAACCGCGACTGGTGGCCCAACCAGCTCGACCTCTCCATGCTCCACCAGCACTCCGCCCTCTCCAACCCGATGGGTGAAGGCTTCGACTACTCGGCCGAGTTCCGCACGCTCGACCTGGCCGCCGTGAAGCAGGACCTGCTGACGCTCATGACCAGCTCGCAGGACTGGTGGCCCGCCGACTACGGCCACTACGGCCCGTTCTTCATCCGCATGGCCTGGCACGCCGCCGGCACCTATCGAACTGGCGATGGCCGCGGCGGCGCGGGTGCCGGCACCCAGCGATTCGCACCGCTCAACAGCTGGCCCGACAACGGGAACCTCGACAAGGCGCGGCGCCTGCTCTGGCCGATCAAGCAGAAGTACGGCCGCGCCCTCTCCTGGGCCGACCTGCTCGTGTACACGGGCAACGTCGCCCTCGAGTCGATGGGCTTCACCACCTTCGGCTTCGGTGGCGGGCGCGAGGATGTCTGGGAGGCGCCGAGCGACATCTACTGGGGCGCCGAGGCCGAGTGGCTGGGCGACAAGCGCTATGAGGGTGATCGCGAGCTCGAGAACCCGCTCGCCGCGGTGCAGATGGGCCTCATCTACGTGAACCCCGAGGGCCCGAACGGTACCCCCGATCCACTCGCGGCCGCGCGCGACATCCGGGAGACGTTCGCCCGCATGGCGATGGACGACGAGGAGACCGTCGCACTCATCGCCGGCGGACACACCTTCGGGAAGACACACGGCGCCGGTGACGTCGCACACGTGGGCCCGGAGCCGGAAGGTGCCGCGATCGAGCATCAGGGGCTGGGCTGGATCAACAGCCTGGGCTCCGGCAAGGGTGGCCACACCATCACCAGCGGCCTCGAAGGCGCGTGGAAGCCCAACCCGACGCAGTGGGACAACGGCTACTTCGACACGCTCTTCCGCTACGAGTGGACGCTCACGAAGAGCCCCGCCGGCGCACACCAGTGGACGCCCACCGATCCCGCGGCCGCCACCACCGTCGTGGATGCGCACGACCCGGCGACGTTCCACGCGCCGATGATGGCCACCACCGACCTCGCGCTGCGCCTGGACCCGGTGTACGAACCGATCTCGCGCCGCTTCCACGCCAACCCCGACCAGTTCGCCGACGCCTTCGCGCGCGCCTGGTTCAAGCTCACCCATCGTGACATGGGCCCGCGCGTGCGCTACCTCGGCCCGCTCGTGCCCGCCGAGGATCTGATCTGGCAGGACCCGATCCCCGCCGTGAACCACCCGCTGATCGACGCGCAGGACATCACGGCGCTCAAGGCTCGCATCCTCGACTCCGGCCTCTCCATCGCACAGCTCGTGCAGACGGCATGGGCCTCAGCCTCGACCTTCCGCGGCTCGGACAAGCGCGGCGGTGCCAACGGCGCGCGCCTCCGCCTCGCGCCACAGAAGGACTGGGAGGTGAACCAGCCGGCGAAGCTGGCGCGCGCGCTCGAGATCTTCGAGACGATCCAGGCCGCCTTCAACGCGGCGCAGGGTGGCGGCACGCGTGTGTCGATCGCGGACCTGATCGTGCTCGGTGGCGCCGCCGCCATCGAGGCCGCAGCGAAGCGGGCCGGCCATGACGTGACGGTGCCCTTCACCCCCGGGCGCATGGACGCCGCGCAGGAGCAGACCGACGTGGACTCGTTCGCGGTGCTCGAGCCCATCGCCGACGGCTTCCGCAATTACCAGAAGGGTGCGTACACACTCACGGCCGAGCAGCTGCTGGTGGACAAGGCGCAGTTGCTGACGCTCACCGCACCGGAGATGACCGCACTGGTCGGCGGGTTGCGGGTGCTGAACGCCAACCATGGCCAGTCACGTCACGGTGTCTTCACCACGCGCCCGGAGGTGCTCACCAACGACTTCTTCGTGCACCTGCTGGACCAGGGCACGGCCTGGAGCCCGATGACCGGCTCCTCGGAGCTGTTCGAGGGCCGCGACCGTGTCACCGGTGACGTGAAGTGGACCGCCACGCGCGTGGACCTGATCTTCGGCTCGCATTCGCAGCTGCGTGCGATTGCCGAGAGTTACGCCGAGGGGGGGTCACCGGCGCTGTTCATCGACGCGTTCGTGAAGGCGTGGGTGAAGGTCATGGACGCGGACCGGTTCGAGCTGGCCTGATGTGAGCACTCCCCCGGAACGCCCTCGCGCCGGAGGCGTTCCGGGGGTGCAGCAGTGCGGTGACGTTGCGCCGGCCGTCGTGACAGGCCGCGCGTACCACGGTCCGCCCGCACAGACGACTTCCACGTCCTCCCGACACCGGGCACCGCCGCGACCTGGACCATCCATGCCGCGACCTGCCGTTCGTCGAGGTCATCGACCGACGTCGGCTCCACCCCGCGCGTGACCATTCCGATCGCGACTGGCATGAGCGGCGGCACCGGGTCGTACGCCGTCCCGTTGATGAACACGAGCGTGACATGATCGGCGAACCCGCCGCAGGAGAAGCACCAGCCGTTGCCCGGCGCCGTCCTGCGAGCAGCAGTCAGTCCAGCGCCCACGCTGCCGCAATCCGTCCGACGTCCGCGAGCACCGCCTCGTGACGACGCTCCGTCTGCGCGGTGTATTCGCCGCTGTCGAAGTAGGCCGCGATGACGATCGGGCTCCTGCCGGGCGGGAAGGTGATGGCAATGTCGTTGCACTTGTTGGTCGTGCCCTCCGTGCGTCCCGTGCCGGTCTTGTTCCCGGTGCGCCACCCGCGTGGAAGCCCGGCACGCAGCCGATTGGGTCCGGTGTCGGTGCGCTGCATCCAGGACAGGAGGCGCTCCCGTGAGCCGTGCTGCAGGATGTCTCCCGTCGTGATCCGCCGGACGAGTTGCGCCATCGCCAGTGGCGAGGTCGTGTCGCGAAGGTCGGCCGAGAGCACGAGGCCCAGGTCCGGTTCATAGCGATCGAGACGGGTGACGGTATCACCCATCTCCCGGATCCTCGCGGTGACGGCGGCTGGACCGCCAAGGCGCCTGACCAGGAGGTTCGCCGCGGCGCCATCGCTCATCTCCTGTGCGGCCTGCGCCAGCGTGGCAATGCTCAAGCCGCCCTTTGCCAGGTTCGGGCGCGTGACGGGTGCCCATGGCAACAGGTCCGCCTCGGTGTACGACAACACCTCGTCGAGACGCAGCCGGCCCCGGTCCGCCTCACGCAGGCAGGCGGAAACCATCGCGAGCTTGAAGGTCGAGCACAACGCGAATCGTTCGTCCATCCGCGTGCCGCTCACTTCGCCCGTCGCGGTGTCGAGGAAGCAGACGCCCAGTCGCGCCTGTCCCACTTCCAGCGCCCGGAGTCGCGCGGCCGCATCGAATCGGCGCCGAGTGGATCGCAGGACCGGTGGCTTCGACAGCAGCGTGGCTGCGGTCACCGATGAAAACACGAAATCACGCCTGCTGATCATGCTTCTTGCACTCCTCTGGTGGTTGGGCAGGTGACGTGCAGTGCGGCTGCGGCGCGCTCCCCCGCCATGATCGTGCGACGATGCACGAAGGTACATGCGCACCGTCGCGACGTCGCCCGGAAGGGTCGGGGCGGGCGCCGCGGGCACGTCGCGCAGGACGCGGCTCAGGTACAGGACAGGCTGACGATCAAAAGGGCGGCGCTGGCGGCGCGGGCGGCGCGGGCGGCGCGAGCATCAGGGCCGGCCGGATCCCCCGAGCCAAGGCGGCACTGTCGAAGGCGGCGTGACGCGGAATCGGCAGTTGCCGTGTCTGGAGTCGAGCGTGGTGCGTGATGACGGCGACGACATGGGACAGCGGCATTGCAGCGCCATCGGACGAGCGCTCGCCACGGCCCCTCCGAATGCAGCACGGCTCGCCCCCGTGGCGGTCGCACCGTCCGCCACAGCGGCACCCCGTCACGAAACTTCGCCGCCGCCCTGCCGTAGCTGTCCGTGAGGGGCCACCACGTCGCGTCCACCCTGGCCACGCATGCGCACAGTCCCGCTCACTCTCGCAGCGCTCCTCGCGTCTGCCTCAGCGCCACTGGATGGCCAGGCACCGCGCGACACCCTGCGCACCAACTCCCGCGCACTGCTGGTGCGCGACGGGCACAGCACGACCGACTGGTGGGTCGAGCCCGGCGCACAGCCGGACACCTACTTCCTCGACTTCCCCCTGGTCGGCGGCGGCGTCACGTTCATGTCGGATCGCGACACGATGCATATCACCGTCAGGCCCGGCGAGCATCACGACTTCATCGTGCGCCTCCGCGACAGCATCAGCGTGCTCACGCGGGTGAGCGCAACTGCCATCCATCCCCGTCCCCGGATCCTCACCGGCGACTCCCTCGCGGTGCAGGTCGTGCCGTTCACGATGCGCGACGGCCGCATCCACGTGGAAGGCACGATCAACGGGTCGGCGCCGCTCCTGATGCAGTTCGACCTCGGTGCCGCGGGACTGAACTTCAACCGGCGGTCAACGGGCAAGGCGCCCGTGCGATGGGACGCCACCGATGTCCTCGTCAACTCCGACGGCCGCAACACGGTGCCGTCCAGCCGCAGCGTCACCATCCGCATCGGGGCGATGGAGTGGACACGGCAGTCGATGGTGCAGACGGGCAACATGGAGGAGTACGAGGACGTGATCGTCGGCAACTCGCTCTTCCGTGATCGTGTGGTGGAGATCGACTACGACCGCCGGGAACTCCGCGTCCACGCCAGGACACCGCCGATCGCCGCCGGCTTCGTGCGACACCCGCTCGCCCTCGACAATGGAGTCCGACCGCTGCTCCAGGCCGAACTGCTGGCAGACGGCGCCTGGCTCGAGTCGTGGTACCTGTTCGACACGGGACACACCGGCACCCTGCTGCTGTCGGCCAGGCAGCACCGCGACCAGCAGCTCGCGTCGCGACTCGGCTTCCGGTTCGGTCTCGGTGACCGCCGCGTGTTCCGTGCGCGTGGCTTTCGGATCGGCGGGGTGCAGATGCCGCCGGCCATGGCCGTGGTGCAGGTGATGACGGATGTCGATCGCGGCCTGCGGCACAGCCTCGTCGGCAACCGCTGGCTGAGCCGATTCAACGTGATCCTCGACAACCGGCAGGGTGCCATCTGGCTCGCGCCCACACGCGAGGCGCGCGCGGCGGCCGTTCGCCCGTGAGCCGGGAGCTGGACGACCTGCAGCACCAACGGCCGCCGAGTGTCAGCGATGATCGCCTGCCGGCAGCCGCACCGTGAACGTCGTCCCGACGCCGACGTGGCTGGCAACCCCGATGATCCCGCCCATCCCTTCCACCAGCCGCTTCGTGAGGGCGAGACCCAGCCCCATGCCGCCCGTGGCGCGATCGCGCGAGGCATCGACGCGGTAGAAGCGATCCCAGATCAGTGGCAGGTGCTCCGCCGGGATGCCGGTGCCGGTGTCGGCCACCTCGATGACCGTCGTCCCCGCGCCGTTGCGCCGGACCGTCACGTCGATCCGGCCATCCGTGGGCGTGTGTGTGATCGCGTTCTGGAGCAGGTTCCGCAGCACCTGCGCCAGCCGGCGTGGATCGGCGAACACGGGAAGACCCGGCTCCGGCACGGTCACGTGAATCGTCGTCCTCGATGCGCGAAAGGCATCGGCCGCCCGCTGCACCTCCACGCCGGCGTCCAGTACGCGCAGGTCGAACGTCCATTCGCCCGCGTCCGCCAGCGCCAGCTCCTGCAGCTCATCGATGAGCTGCTCGAGCAGCAGCGCCTCCTCGTGCGTCGAGAGCAACGCCGCGGCGTCGGGGGGGCGCAGGCCGTCGCGCATCGCTTCCAGCTGGCCGATGACGTTGGTGAGTGGCGTGCGCAGTTCGTGGGCGACGTCGGAGATGAGCTGCCGCTTGGCGGTCTCCGTCCGCTCGAGGGACTCGGCCATGCTGTTGAACGACTGCTCCAGGGCGCCCAGCTCGTCGCGCGAGCTCACGCGCACGCGGGTGGACAGGGCCTTGGATTGCACGCTGCCGGCGGCAGCCGTGAGCCGCTGCACCTGCGCCACCACCGGATACGCCGGCAGCCAGGTTCCGGCGCCGGCCAGCACACAGGCCAGGAGGACCGCGAGCCAGAGCGAACGCTGGATGCCGGCCACCATCGTCGCCGCACCCGACGGTCGCGGCATGGAGACGGGCAGCCGGTAGAGCCATCCCAGCGTGCCGCCGCGCGGCGCGATCAGGCGCGTCCCGCTCACGAGCAAGCGCCGCACTTCGTGCACGGCGGCGACACTGTCGGCCAGGCTCGTGGCGGCATCGACGTCACGGTCGGACAGCGTGCGCGACTCGAACTGCGCCAGCTCGACGCGCGCCGAGCACCGCGAACTCGCTCGGCGTGAGCTCCACCGGCGTCTCCGACAGGTGAACCTCCCGGCTGGCCGTGTCGAGCACCAGGTCGGCATAGCGCAGTGCGTGCGTGGCAGTGCGTGGGGTTCGCCGGAGTACCGCCTCGAGGCGTGCCACCAGTTCACGCTGGCTGAACGGCTTCGTGACGTAGTCGTCGGCGCCGGTGGCGAAGCCCTGCAGCCGGTCCTCCTCGACGGTGCGCGCCGTGAGGAAGATGATCGGCGTCGCGGCAACGGCGCGCACCTCGGTCGCGATCTGCAGGCCGCTCGCGCCCGGGAGCATGATGTCCAGCACCAGCAGGTCGAACGACTCGCTCCGGAGCGGCTCCAGCGCGCGGCTGCCCGACCGTTCGGTGGCCACCCGATGGCCGGCGTGACCGAGGTAGAGCGCGACCAGGTCGGCCGTCTTCGCATCATCCTCCACCACGAGGATGCTGGCCATGCCAGACCCGGGGCGCTCATTGGGATCATGCGTCAACCTTGTCCTCTGCGTGTGAACCCCGTGTGAAGGCAACCGGCGTGCCGGCCTTCACACGGGGTTCACCGCCCCGGAGTTTGTTGTGTGCCAGGAACAACGGCCACACCGTCCCGATGGAGACAACAGATGAAGGCTACGCCGCCGCGCCCCCACCAGCGCCCCTCCCGCCCCGTGCCGCAGTGTCTCGGCGCACTGGCCGTCACCCTGTCGATCGTCTCCGGTCTGCAGGCGCAGGGGGCCGCGCCCCGCGGCACACCCGAGCGCAGGCGACAGGCACCGACTGCCGAACAGGCCGACATCGCCGGCAGGCTCCGGATGATGGCCCGCACGCTCGCGAGGCAGGATCGCTTCTCCGGGGTCGTGCTGCTCACGCGCGACGGCCGGCCCGTGCTCGAGCAGGCCTACGGCTTCGCCGACCGGGAAGCGCGACGCCCGATGACGGTGGGTACGATCATGAACGTCAGTTCGGTGGGCAAGCTGTTCACCCAGGTGGCCATCGGCCAGCTCGCGGCGGCCGGCAGGCTGTCGCCGGACAGCACCATCGCTGCCTATTGGCCCGACTATCCCGATGCCGCAGTGGCGCGCAAGGTGACGATCCGGCACCTGCTCACGCACCGCTCGGGGATCAACGGCAACATCTTCGAGAACCTTCCCGCCATGCGCCGCAACCGGGACTACCTGCCGGCCGCAACACGAGGGCCACTGGCGTTCGAGCCTGGGAGCCGCGCGGAGTACTCGAACGCCGGATACGTGATCCTCGGCGAGATCATCGAGCGGGTGTCGGGGGAGGTGTACCACGAGTACATCCAGCGTCACGTGTTCGCACCGGCCGCAATGACCGTGAGCGCATTCCCCGCGCGTGATTCCCTGCCGCCGCGCGCCGCGATCGGCTATACGCGCGGCGCCGACGACGCCCCGACCGCGCGGCTGGTGCGCGCCACGGGCGTGCAGCCGATCCGCGGGAGTGCCGCGGGCGGCGCGTTCGCGAGCGCCGGTGACCTGCTCCGTTTCGTGATGGCGCGCCGGCGGGGGCAGCTCGGCGTGCCCGCGCGTCTGCTGTCCGACCAGTCGGCGGGCGGCAGTCCCGGCTCCAACGTGGTGATCAGCGAGGGACTTCCCGCCGGCTACCACCTGATCGTGCTGGCCAACGTCGATCCGCCGATCGCGGAGATGATGGCGGATTCGGTGGAGCGGTGGCTGGGCGGCGGCGAGCGCGTGGGCGGCCCGCCGCAGGGCCCGGGCCGTGGACCGCGCATCGTGCTGCGCGGGTCACCGGACGATGCGGATGATGGCCCGCAGGGTCCCCTGCTGGACGCGCTACCCGAGACGCCGCGCGGGCGCGCGGCTGCGGCCTACCTTCGTGCGTTCTCGTCAGGTGACAGCGCGTTGATGCGAACGGTGATCGAGACGCTGGTGGTGAAGGACGAACGCACCACCGACGACCGCGTCCGGCGCTACCTCGAGATCTTCGCCGACAACGGCCCGCTCACGATCCTCGGGGTGCGCGAGGCGCCGGACTCCTCGCTGGCGATAGAGGTCAGGTCGGAGAAGAACGGCGAGATGATGGTGGGCGTGTCGTTCGTGCCGGATGGGTCGGCGCGGATTGCCGGCGTGCGGTTCGAGGTCAGGCGGCGGTGAACAGCACCCGACCCGGGTGGATGAGGCACCATAGCGCCGGGAACGCCGCACCATGGCGCGCAGGGAACACGCCCACGTGACCACCGGCCTCAGCGCCGGAACGGATCCGAGAAACGGGGATCGGTGGTGATCATCTCGTCGGTCAGTGTCCGCAGGTACGCCACCAGCGCCGCCTTGTCCGCGGCACTCAGCCCGAGCCGGATCGGAGAGCGGTCGGCATTGCGCAGGCGCGAGTCCAGCGACGGTGCGGGCTGCATGCCGCTGTTGTAGTGCTCGACCACGGCCTCCAGGGTCGCGAAGCGGCCGTCGTGCATGAAGGCGCCGTCGAGCGCGACGTTGCGGAGCGACGGGGCCTTGAAGTGTCGCGTCTCGTCGGCATCGAGGCCATTCCCCTCCCCATCCAGCTCGAGCGCGAAGGTGGGTGGCAGGTGGCACTCGGCGCAGCCGGCACCGCCCTGGTTGATGCGGCGCTGGAACAGCGACTTGCCGCGGTTCTCGGCGTCGGTGAAGGTCGGGAACGGCGCACCCAGCCCGCTGTCTGGGAGGAGCGGATTGAAGGCGCGCGAGAATCCCTCGTCGAACCGGCTGTCGACGGAGACGATGCTGCGCACGTACTGCGCGAGCGCGCGGGCGATACGGTCGCCGGTCACCGTGGAGTCACCGAACGCGTAGGCGAACAGTTCGCGGTAGTACAGGTGGCCGCCCAGCCGAGCGACCAGCGCCGGGATGCCGCCGTGCGCGTCGTCGAAGCCCATCTCGACGGCGTCGCGGATCGGCTGGAGCGCCTGCGACTCGAGTGTCGGTGCACGCTGGTCCCAGAACGCCCGGCCCGACACGAAGAACCTGCTGTTCGCGAGGCGCATGGAGTGTGCGCCCGTGCGGCTCACCCCGTCGATGCCGAGGCTGAACCGCGCCGTGTCGGAGAAGCCTGCGGACTGGATGTGGCAGGAGGCACAGCTCCGGGTGTTGGTGCGGCTCAGTTGCGTTTCGTGGAAGAGGACGCGTCCGAGCAGGGCGCCCTGGTCCGTGACGGGGTTGTCGACCGGCGCATTCGTGCGCGCGCGCACGAGGGCGCGGTAATGCGCCGGGAATGCCGGCGTGGCGTACTGCGGCAGCGCGGCGAACGAGATCCGCAGCGCCGCCTGGATGCCGGGCGGGGTGTGCACCGTCGGCATCGGCGGCTCGAGCACGGTCGGCCGAGGCTCCGCGCGACAGGCGCCGAGGCTGAGCAGCGTGCCGGCGGACAGGAGGGCGCGGAGTGCGGTCATGCCGAACGTGGAGGGACTGGGAGCGACGGGCATCGGGCGTCTCGCACACCGATGGCGAGCACGGAGTCCGTGCCGGAAAGCTGACGATCCACCATGCCTGGCGCGACCCGTCGGGTCCGGTCGTCGGGCGCGCCTGCGCGCGCAGCACCTGGTCGGTGACTCTGAGTACCAGCGTCCACAACACCTCGCTGCGACTCTGAGTGCCAGTGTCCACTTCCGAGGACAGGGGTTGCCCTCTTGACAGTTTTTCTTGTCAACGGTATCCTCGTTTCCATGTTCGACATCCAGGTCATCGACTCCCCCGCCGCAGCCACCGCCGCGCTCGAACCCATCCGGAGCCGCCTGCTCTCCGAAATGGCCGAGCCTGCTTCGGCAGCGACGCTGGCCTCACGCGTCGGGCTGACGCGGCAGAAGGTGAACTACCACCTCCGGGCGCTCGAGGCGCACGGGCTGGTGCGGCTGGCCGGCGAGCGGAAGTGGGGCGGGCTGACGGAGCGACTCGTCGTGGCGACCGCGGCGTCCTACGTCGTGTCGCCGGGTGCGCTGGGGCCCATCGCCGCCGATCCGGGCCGCACCGTGGACCGTCTTTCCGCCAGCTACCTCATCGCACTCGGCGCGCGCGTGGTGCGCGAGGTGGGCGACCTCGTGCGGCGCGCGACCGACACCGGCAAGCGGCTCGCCACGCTCTCGGTGGATACCGAGATCCGTTTCCGGTCGCCGGCCGAGCGGGCCGACTTCAGCAGAGAGCTCACCGAAGCCATCGCGACACTCGTGTCGAAGTACCACGATGGCTCCGCCCCCGGCGGCCGCGCGCATCGGCTGGTGATCCTGGCGCACCCACTTCCACAGCAATCCGAACCCAGGGAGCTGCAATGAGCATCAGCACGGACGCCAGCGGACGCCGGTCCATCGCGATCGAGGTCGAGGTACACGGGACACCGGACGAAGTCTGGGCCGCCATCGCCACCGGTCCCGGCATCTCGTCATGGTTCATGCCCGCCGTGGTCGAGGAGCGCGACGGTGCGCCGGTGGCCTTCACGCTCACCTTCGGGCCGGGCATGGCGTCGCGCTCGGAGGTGACCGAGTGGGATGCGCCGCGGAAGCTCACGCGTGAATCGCCGGGCTGGATCCCGGGCTCACCGCCCATCGCGAACGAGTGGATCGTCGAGGCACGCGCCGGCGGCACCTGCATCGTGCGCATCGTGCACAGCCTGTTCGCCAGCACGGACGACTGGGACAACCAGCTCGAGGCCACCAAGTACGGCTGGCCGGCGTTCCTGCGCACGCTGCAGCTCTACCTCGAGCACTTCCGCGGCCAGTCCTGCACGCTGATGCAGGTATCCGCACCCGTCGCGGGCACGGAGGCCGAGGGGTGGGACGCGATGTTGTCGGCGCTGGGCCTGGCGGGGGCGAGCGTCGGCCAGCGTTGGACCGCGCCCGCCGGAGTCCCGTCGATGAGCGGCGTGGTGGAGTACCTCACGCGCACGCCGTACGACCTGCTCCTGCGCCTCGACACACCGGGTCCCGGCATCGCGGCGTTTGGCGTGGCCGGATACCCCGGCGGTCCGACCACGCTGGCGATCAACGGCTACATGTATGGTGCGCAGGGAGCGGGCCTCGTCACGAGCGAGACGCCGCGCTGGCAGGCGTGGATGGAGCAGTCGTTCCCGAAGCCGGCGTCACAGGCCCCGGGCGACTGACCCGGGGCGCGCGCGGCGATCGCGGGCTACTTCAGCTTGTCGATCGCCGCCTGCAGCCCGCGCGCGGCGGGGAACTTCGCCTTCAGGTCGGTCAGCAGCGTGCGTGCCGAGTCGGTGTGGCCGAGCGCGACGTAGCCGTCGGCCAGCAGCATGCCCTTGCGGACGGCGAGCATCGGCTGGTCAGCGGGGAGCGACATCGCGCGCAGGCTCGTCATCGCACCGGCAGCATCGGCGCGGTCGCGGAGTTGCGACTCGATGCCGAGCAGTGCGACGGTGGGATCATTGGGCCGCTGCAAGATGAGCTCCGCGGTGAGGCGCGCCGCCTCCTCCTTGCGTCCCGCCTCGCGCGCCAGTCGCGCCTGGTGAAAGAGGCCCGCCACGAGCAGGTTCGTGACGTCGGCCGAGTCGGACTTGAGCGTGCCGACACCGCCGGCGTATTCGTACACCAGCTCACCACCGTGCTTGCCGGCGCCGTAGATCAGCGCGGCAGCCGGCAGGCCGACGAGTGCCGACGCGACGCCGAGCCCGCGCGCCATCTTCGCGTTCTTGCGCAGCGCCAGCGCGATCAGTTCGAGTGCGGCCAGCGCGACAAGGATGTTGCGCGCCTTCTCGCCCAGCTCCTCGTGTTCCTGCACAATCGGTCGCGCGCCGGGGATCCGCTCGGCCGGGCCGTGCGAGGCATCACCCGACTTCACGGCCAGCGCGGAGGCGGCGGCGGCGAGCACGATCAGCACCGTGGCGGCGTGGGTGGCCCACTTGCCGAAGGGGAACAGGCTGAGGATCCGGAACGCGATACCGGCGACTCCGAGTGCGACGACGAAGTGCACGACGACAGGATGGAGCTCGGCAATCGGTGGCATGCTGGTGGTGTGTTGGTTGCGGAGGGCTGCGCGTCGGTCGTGACGCGTCAGGCGCGTTCCGTGCCGCTGAACGTTGGCGGGTGCCCGTCCGGAAAGCGAGCACCCGCGGCGGTCAGGCGACCGGACCGAGGGCGACCCGGTTTCGCGACCCGGACGCCCCTTCCCTCACTTGGTGGCCCGAGGGCCGGCGCGCTCACTCGGCGCGAAGCTCCCCCGCGCCTTCCAGGACAGTGCCGATCCCGGTGATGGACGAGACGATCGCGCCCCAGCCCTGCGTCTCCGGGCTCACCGGGAGCGTCAGCAGTCCACCGGCCATGCACACGTCCGCCAGGGTCAGTGCCGCCCCCTGCGCGATCTTGCCCAATCCCTTGAACCAGCGTCGCGAGGGGTGCCTGACGCCGACCGTCGGCACCACCGGCGGCCGGAGCGCGTCGCCGGCGTTCCTGAGGCGAGTCTCGATGCCGCGCAGCGACGACACGAGCGGGCTGATGGTGGGCTCCTGCCGCATCACGTCGAGCGTGCCGCGCCGCTTGACCTGCAGGAACGCGGCGAGCAACGCGCCGCGGGCACTCGTCTCGCCGAGGAGCCGGAGCGCGCGGATGTCCTCGGCGGGCAGGTCCTCGAACGTCATGCCCTCGATGATGAGGCCATCGTATTCCTCGACCACGTCGAGCATCCCGATGTCTTCCGCGATGTCGGTGGCACGCGACAGCACGCGTGCGACGGACTGGATGTACGCGGCATCGAAGGCGGCGTCCTGCCGTTCGTGGCGCTTGTGATCGGCATAGCCGGGCGCCATGTCCTGGATCAGGTCGTCCATCGAGCGATGGTCCGGGCCTGGCGCCGTGCGCGGCGCGACCCCCGACCGGCGGATCCGCTCGACCGAGAGATACGACAGGAACTCACGATACTCGTCGCGGTGCATCCACGCCTCCGTGTTGCCGGACCATGGTGGTGTCGATCAGATGTCCATCACCTGAAGGACGCTGGCCCGGTCCGTTCCTGATCACGATCGTGCGACGGCCGCATCCACGCAGACCCGTCCGCCGCCGGCTGCGGCGCGGGTCCGCGCGGCCGCGCGGGGCTCACGCGGTGCTTGGCCGGGCCTTCATCATCTTCGAGATCACGCCGCCGATTCCACCGCCTGCCGCACCGGAGATGGCGGGGAAGAGCAGCTGCGCGACGGCGAACCCGGGCCACTGTCCCGTCGCAACCGCGAGCAGTCCGCCCACGACGCTGCTGGCACCGCCGGCGGCGGCACCGGACGTGGCGGCAGCACCAGCGGTGCCGGTGGTGGCGCGTCCCGCGATTGCGCCCGTGAGTGCGGCCACCACCGTACCGCAGATGGCGAAGAAGTTGGGCATCGCGCCGAGTGATGGCACGGCCTTTCCGAGCAGCACCATCGCCAGTTGCAGGACGACACCGATGGCGGTGGACTTCACGATCGGATTCGAACCCATGGGCCAGCTCCTTGACGAGTCACGGGCGTGGGCGAGCCATCGGCGCTCGCGTGCGGCGACACACAGTCCGGAACGGGGCTCCGGTTGTCAAGGCTGCGTGGCTGCGGCGGACTTCCCCCAGTCGGGCCGGCAGAGCCGGTAGTGCGCCAGCAGCCGATCGGGTGGCCACTTCGGGTACATGTTGGGCACCACGCCGACGAGGGTGGCGCCAAGCTTCTGCAGCACGCGTCGTGACGCCGCGTTCTCCTGCAGCGGGAAGGCGTCGATGGCGGTGACGGACGTGTGGGCGAAGGCGAAGGTGGTGAGTGCGCGGCAGGCGGCCGTGGCATAACCGCAGCCCCAGAACGGTTTGCCGATCCAGTAGCCCATCTCGGCAGCCGACTCGGGCTCGGCACGCGCACCGGTGCGGCTCGCGGGAACCGTGTCGTCGCCAGCGGCAGCGGGTGTCGGCATCACGAGGCCGCACATACCGACCACGAAGAGTGCGGGGGCCGTCTCGATCTGTGCGCCGGTCGCGACGTCGGTGAGCGCGACGATGGCGAACGCGTATTCCAGTCCAGCCGCGTGTCGCGGCACGACCGAGGCGATCCAGGAGGCGGCGCCATCGGCGGGGTACGGCTCGGGGAGGTTGGTGGTGGCGGTGACGGCGGGGTTCGCCGCGAGCTGCTGGACGGCAGGGGCGTGCGCGGAGGCCACCGGGACGAGTGTGACGAGCCGCGCGGGGCTGCCGTGTTGCGTCACCGGCGGGAAATCACGTGTGCGGCGAAGCGGTCGAGGATGGCCTGCCATCCCTGCCGTTGCTGTTCGCCGGTGTGCGTCGACTCGGCCTCGAAGGTTTCGCGCACGGTGACGGCGTCACCCGCCTCCACGAACTCCACGGTCACGATGCGCTCGTCACCCATCGTGAACTCGATGCGCTCATGGGGCACGACGGTGGTGAAGGTACCGGCGAAGTCGAAGCCGAAACTGCCGTCGCGGGCTTCCATGCGGTAGGAAAAGTGGCCACCGGGGCGGAGGTCGATGGTGGCGGCGGGGCAGCACCAGTCGTCGGAGGCGGCGTTCCAGTGGGTGATGTCGGCGGGGGTGGTCCAGGCGGACCAGACGGTGGTGAGGGGGGCGGGGATGGTGGTATCGATGGTGATGTGCATGCGGGTCCTCGGTTGGGATCGCGGAATCGGAGACGCAGGACGGATGACACTATACCATGCGACAACCGCCGCCGGGCGAGCCTGCCCATTGATCGCAGGCGCCGCGATCGAGCACACCGGCGGCTGGCTCATCTCACCTGCGGTCTGATGGAGGCGCTGGCGCTGCGCCCCCACGTGATCCACCCATCACCCGCGCCGGCCGCCAGCGACCCGCCGGCGCGACGAAGAACGGCGCATCGGTGAAGCTGAAATGGTTGGCGTGCCTGATCTCGTAGCGGAAGCCGGCCGCGGTCATGTTCGCGAGCAGCCTCCCGTTGCCAGTGTGGAACAGGTCCCCGTGGGGGGACTCGGTGAGATCGCTCTGCAGCAACAGGAACGGCCGGGTGAGCTGGCGGCTGGGCAGGTCACCATACGGCGTGCCGTCGATGTTGGCGGCGGCGACAACGCGAGGGTCCTCGCTCAACGCCATGGCGGCCGCCGCGCCGCCGAAGGAGTGCCCGATCACGGCCCACCTTCGACGCGTCGATCCCGCCGCCCTGACGCACGATCTGGTCGATGACGAATACGCGATCAGATCCTGCCAGCTGCTGCCGCGGAGCGCCCATTGTGCCACTGCGAGGCACAGCCCGAGTCCGACAGCGGCGATACGAAGACGCGGGCGCCATTCCGGCGCGATCAGCCGCCACGCGGCGAGGGCATGCACCGCGGCCAGCAGGAGCACATCGGGGAGCAACATCGAAATCGCAGGAACAGGGAGTTCAACCGCATACCGGTGGCGCCGGACACTGGTTTCACCCGATCTGCCCGGGGCATTCGCGCGCACCGCGCATGCCTCGCGCCGCCCTCCCGCCGCTCAACGCTCCGGGTAATGCAATCGCTGCAGGAGGTCGCGCGCGACGGC
The DNA here is from genome assembly GCA_020851035.1 of Gemmatimonadaceae bacterium. Classification (NCBI taxonomy): domain Bacteria; kingdom Pseudomonadati; phylum Gemmatimonadota; class Gemmatimonadia; order Gemmatimonadales; family Gemmatimonadaceae; species Gemmatimonadaceae bacterium. Next base: position 151,102 of record JADZDM010000006.1, read on the forward strand.
TTTCAGGCTATCGGCCTCTACGCGCGTGACGTGTGCGCCGGTCAGGTCGAACGTGCGCACCGCCGAATCGGTGACTCGACCGCTCAGCGGCGCATCGTAGTGGAACGTCTGGTGCACGACGAAGAACGCGGCTGAGTCGAAGTAGAATGTGTCCGTGGCGCGACCCATCTCGCCGAAGTAGATGGCGCGGAGCCGGCGCAGCTGCATGCCGTCATACGCCGCCTCCAGCGTGGCCCCTTCCGTGGACAGTCCGAGGACAGTTGCCGTGTCGCGACGAAGGCGGCTCATGTCCGCCTCCAGGGCGGCGACACGTGCCTCTGCAGTCAGCGGCGGTGCGGCGCGCGGACCGGCGCATGCGGAGGCAGACAACCCGAGCCAAGCCAACACGCACCTCGTGTGCACGACACCTCGGATGTTGGAAGCGCGATCGGATTCCGCTGCACCGTGACCGCACCCTTCGATAGTCTGCGCACGATACACCGGTCTCGCTGCCAGCGGCAACCCGCGTGCCGTGGTGTGCAGGCGTGGCGCTGAGCACCGGCCGCCAGACGCTCGGCATGGTCGCGGAACGGTCGCTGTCCAGGCTCAGCCGCCTGCCGTGAGAATAACGGCCATCCGTCGTCGTCTGACGAGTGACCCCACCCCGAGCTCCGATGTCGCGAACTGTTCCGCTCGCTCTCACAGCCGCCGCCTGCGTGCTGGCCGCGTGCGCACCCGATCGGCACGCGCCCACGTCGGCCGCGCCACCGGCGCTGGCTCCCCTCCCGCCGCTGCCGCCCGAGTATCACCGCGACGTGCTCGGCTCGCCGGACACGGTGCACAGCGTCGCAGTGGCGATCAATGCCAGCGGCGCGATAGTCGGCACCATCGGCACCAGCCAGCTTGGGTTCTCGCCGCCGATGGGTGTGATGTGGGACGCATCCGGCCTGCCGGTCGCCCTCGGCAATGGACTCGGCCTCGCACCGACGGACATCAGCGACTACGGTCTGATCACCGGCAACCGGGCCGGGCGGAGCTGGGTGTATCTCACGCCGACGAAGTGGGTGCAGTTGCCGCTGCCGAGCGGCGCGACGACGACGATTGCCGCCGCGATCAACTGGCAGGGCACGATCGTGGGCGAGATGACGAACCGGAAAGGCACGCAACTGCCGGTGCGCTGGATGCAGGTCCGTGGCGGTCGGTGGTCTGCGGTCGCACTGCCGCTCGCAGCGCCCTGGATCGCCGGTGGTGCCGTCGACATCAACGCGCTCGGTGACATCAGCGGATGGGTCAGCGATGGGAGCGGCATCGATCGCGCGTGGGTCTGGTACGCGGACGGCCAGCAGCAGGAGGTCCACAAGATCGCCTCGCACGCCGGGCTCCGGATCAACAACAAGCAGGAGGTGCTGCTCCACACCTGGAACGCCCACGGCGTGGTGGAGCCGACGGTGGTGCACGCGCCAAGCGGGGACCAGAGTCCGAAGGTCGGCCTGCCGGTCGGGTCGGTGGCGTCCGGGCTCAACGACGCCGGACGCGTGGTCGGGATCGCGCCGGTCAGCCTCTCCTTCGGCGGCGCCTTCCCCGATGCGCCGGTGACCGTGTTGCGCGGCAGCGCGCGTCCCGCCGAGGATCTGCCATCGTCGCCAGCGGCCAACGTCGTGCCGCGGGGCACGGCGTCGGACGTGAACATCTGCGGAACGGCGGTCGGCAGCCTGACGCGCTTCGGGGTGGGATTCCGGCGCGCGATACGATGGGAGCGCATCGGCGACTGTGACTTCGACCCGGCGCCGGTGCTGCGGGTGGTGCCACGCTGAGGCGCCCCGCGACGAGCGCTGGTGTCATCGTCGTGCAGTCCGCACCTTGACTGCCGATGCCGACTGCTCACTATCTCACGTTCCCGACGGCGTTCGGCACCTGTGGCCTCGCCTGGTCTGACGTCGGGCTCCTTCGTGTCCAGCTGCCGGACTCTGATGAGCGCGCGACGGTGGCGCGGCTGCGTCGTGCCGGTGCCGAGGCTGCCTCGGACACACCGCCGGCGTGGCTGACTGACTGCATGTCACTGGTGACCCGGCACCTGAGCGGCGACCCGACCGACTACCGCCACCTCCCGCTCGACGACCGCGCACTTGCCGCCGGTGAACGCGCGATCTACGCGGCGCTGCGGAGCGTGGGATGGGGCGAGACGATCACCTACGGCACGCTGGCGCGGGCGACGGGCGCGCCAGGTGATGCACGCGTGGTTGGCCGCGCGATGGCGCGGAATCCGTGGCCGGTGGTGGTGCCATGCCATCGCGTGCTCGCGGCGGGGCAGTCGCTGGGCGGCTTTTCAGCGCCGGGCGGTGTGGCGACGAAGGTCCGGCTGCTCGCGCTGGAAGGGATCAGGCCGGGTGGTGGTCCGCCGGAGCAGCCGGACCTGTTCGACGACGCGCCGGGATAGCCGGGAATCGCGTGCCTGGCGGATCGGTTCCAGAGACCCGGAACATGCGGTCTCGTGTGTGTGCTCTACCGACAGTGACGTCCCCCCGGAAAAGTTGGGCAGGTCGAAACTAGGGGACTCGAGTGGTGTGTTCGCGGTCTGCACCTCCCTCCTGAATCGAAATCAGGTCAGGCTGGGTGTCCGCCAAACCGGGTCGGGGGCATGCTGGACACATTCGCCTGCCAGCATGGCAGCAAACGTCCTGGTGGCGGTCCGCTGTCTTGCTTACTCGCCTAAGTCGAGTGCATCCAGGACCAGAGCCCTTTCACCATCAGGGGTTCGGATGCCACTGCCACTGTTGTAGTCATAATAGCACCAGCCAATGTTGTTTCTCCTTGCAGCTGAAGCAAACGATGATACGAAGTTGTTCACCGACCGTGCGTCCTTGACTGTCCTTGGGTCAAACGGGTATCCCGTCCAGTAGCGAAAATGAGAAATGTACAGTTCTCGCCCTGGATGGTATTGCTCCATTTGCTGGCTTGCCAATTCAAACTTCTTGTCGAAGTAGTCCTGTTCCAGTCTGGCATTGGAAAATGGGATTGCCCAACGACCCAGATCGGTGATCATGGAGGTGTCAATGCCTGGCACGGTGCCCGGGAACGTGACAACCGGCATCGTTTCAGTGAAGAAATAGTCCTGGTGTTGCCACGCGAACACATCTATCGCCTCTGCTTTTCGCTCTGTGCTCTGAGAGATCTCTGCGGCAATGATGATGTTCGGATCAGCGCTTTGGATTTCCAGGTCAGGTATTCTGTCCAGGCTGAATGCTGTGATGTACAATTGTCTGTCAGGATTGGTTCTCCTGATCGCAGGCAGGACCATCTGGTAGTATCGATTTCGCAGTGCCTTCTCCTCGGTTCCTGTGCTCAACAGAAATCGCACATTGGGCCCGTGATTCCTGAAATGATTGGCAAATACAGCGAAGTTCGCTGCTTGCTTTCTCAGGTTCTGTTCGACTCGTTCCGCTCGTGGCAAGGTGCTGTCGGTGACGGCAATTGGCATCCTCGCTGGCGATAGGATCACACCAAGGCCGACCGCCTTGCTCCAGCTGATCAGAGAGTCGACGGCAACCACTTTATCGGCAATGATCTGCTCGTCCGCAGTCAGGATTTCCGTGCCGGTGATGTACAGTTGAATATGGTCCATGCCTGTTGTTGCGATCCATTCCACATCCTTCTTGCTGAACCACCGTGGGTCGGCATACGCAAATGAGTCAATCGGATAGCCTGTCCAGTGGTTCAGCGATACTCCGTTCTTGAAGGAGAAGGCTGATCCTGCTCTTCCTGCGTTGAGCTTCCTGCTCGCCGGGCACCCAAGCACGAACACGAGCAGAATGGTGATGCTTGACAAGTGGCTGACCCGCTTCAATGGTGTCATCTGCAATGCCGTGTGGTGTTGTGTGGCTGGCGCTTCACCATGACCGCTGACGACCGGGTGTTGCCGCAGTTGGGGAATCGACCAACTGTCCGCCCGGAACCGAAGCAAGAGTAATTGCGGAAAGCTGAACGTGACGTGGCCACGGGGGTTGGGCGCGGAATGGCGCCTTGGGCCGACGCGGCGCCGCGCCCCGCGAACACATCAACCGGGTGAGCGCAGGTTCCACGTCGGGCGCACTCATCCGACGCGGCCAGCGCCGGCTCGGAGTTTCACGACCCGGCTATCGGCGCCGCCTTTTCGCCTGCTCGAGCCGATTCAGGTGCCCGAGGATGTGATCCCTCACGATCTCCAGGTGCTCGTCGGGTGTGTACTCCCGCGAGCCCCTGCGATACGGTATCCTGGTGTCGGAAGGGAGCGTCAGGATCATGCGCCGGATCACTCGCTGCGCACGCCGGATTCGACCTCCGACCTGCGCGACACTCATCCCGCGCGAGCGCTCCAGGCTCGTCCGGTCACGACGCTCCCAATATGCGCGCGACGCTCAGTTCCCGCGAACGAACGTCAGGTCCAGCGACGCGGCACTGTCGGGTCTGAACCGCACGCGCAAGGTCTGCGCGTCGGGTGCTCGCGCCACGATCACACTGCGTGCCGCCGGCGCACCACTGACTGACAGCCTGCCGACCAGCGAGTCGCCGTCGATCTGTCCGCCGCCTTCCCACGCAACGCCTGAGAACGCGAGCCGCACACCAAGCACACCCGTCTGGCCCGAAGTCGATGCGACCGACAGGCCGATGAACGTGAGCGACGGTGTCACGGAGCGCCACGTCCCCGCGAACACCGCAGGTGACGACGCCCTGGGCGCACCGCCACCGGGCGCGGCCGGATCAGCCACGCACGCGATGGTCCCGCACACCGCGATCATCAACATTCGACGCATCATCTGGCCTCCGGACTGGGCTCCCCGCTCCAGCCTACTCCCGAAACCGAGGCTCCGTCACCTCGACGCTTCCGTGATCAGTCGTTGCAGCTCCGCCCGCACGCCGGGCAGCACCGCGTCGCCGCGGGGCGTACCCATCAGGTTGTCCATCTGGTACGGATCACGCTGGAGGTCGTACAGCTCGTCCATCCCCGGCAGTTCACGGTACGTGATGTAGGTGTACCGTTCCGTCCGCACGGCGTCGTACCCCATGCGGAACGTGCGTGGGAAGACGATGTCGGTGTAATACTCGAGGAACAGTGAGGACCGCCACGGCACCGTGCGCCCGCGAAGCAGCGGCACCAGTGACGCACCCTGGCGCCGCACGGTGTCGCGCACGCCGGCAAGCTCCAGCATCGTGGACGCGAAGTCGATCGTCTGCACCAGCTGACTCGGCGTGGATCCCGCGCGTGCCACGCCCGGGTAGCGAACGATCAGCGGGATGCGCGCCGTCTCCTCGTACGCCAGGCGACGCTCCTGGTCCAGGCCGTGCTCGCCATAGAAGTAGCCATGGTCGCTCGTCAGCACGATGACGGTGTTCTCGAGTTGGCCCAGCGAATCGAGTGTCGCGCGCAGCCGGCCCAGCGACTCGTCCACACCGAGCAGCATCTCCAGGCGCGCCCGGATGTCCGTGTCGCTCGTGCCGGTTGCGGGTGACAGGGCCGGCAGGCCGGGAAGGCGGCGTTCCAGCGCCGGCTTCCTGACGGGTGGCGTCAGCGCGTTCGGCCGACGCGGGACGACCGCCGTGGCATAGCGCCCGGCATGTCGTGGCGCCGGCACGAATCCCTCGGGCTGGCCCTCGCGCATCGCGCCTCGCGTGCCGTCATTCGCCTGCACGACGTTCGGGTGCAGCGCCTTGTGCGCGAGGAAGACCATGAACGGCGCCTGACTCGAGTCCTTGAGGAACGCCACCACCCGATCCGTGAGCACGTCGGTGACGTAGCCCTCGACGATGCGGCGGCTCCCGTCGATGTTCAGTGACGGATTGACCGCCTCGCCCTGCCCGCGCATGGCCACCCAGTGCGACCAACCGGGCCGCGGCGAGTCGTCGTTCCCCATGTGCCACTTGCCGAAGAAACCCGTGCGGTACCCCGCAGCCTGCAACGGGATCGCGAAGGTGGCGAGCCGATGGCTCGCCGAGTCGCGCGCCGTGTTGTCGACGATGCCATTCCTGCGGACATACTGGCCCGTGAGGATGCTGGCGCGGCTGGGGCTGCACAGCGGCGTGCTGGCGAAGGCGTTGGTGAATCGTGCGCCCTCGGCGGCCAGCCGGTCGATGTTCGGCGTCTGCACGAACGGGTGACCGGCGACACCGATGTCGTCCCACCGGAGGTCATCCACCAGCACGAACACGATGTTCGGGCGCTGGGTGCCTTCGGCGGGGCCGCGCTGCACCGCCGTCGCGCAACCGGACAGGGTGAGCAGCAGCGTCATCGACAGGACGGTGAGGAAGCGGCGCATCGGGAATACACTACCTCCCCCCGCGCCCGGGCACCACATTGAGGGCGTGCGCCAGTCTTTCACCGTCGTGACGATCGTTCTCCTGTCGTGCGCAGCCGGGTGTGCGCCCGCCGTCGACGCGCCACCACGCCGCGAGTCGGCAGCCAGCCCCGCCGCGGCGCCAGCGCCGGCGCCAGCGGGCTGGGTCTGGATCCCGGGAGGCACGTTCGCCATGGGCGACGCCGGCCCGCACGCCCTCGCCCACGAACAGCCCGTGCACCCCGTGCAGGTGGGCGGGTTCTACATGATGGTCGATGTCGTCACGAACGCGGAGTTCACCGCGTTCGTCGAGGCAACAGGCTACGTGACCGTGGCGGAGCGCGTGCCCGTGCTCGCGGAGATCATGCGTGGCTTGCCGCCTGGCAGCCCTCCGCCGCCCGCGGCAGCCTTGGTGCCTGGCTCACTGGTCTTCACGCCTGCGCCCGGCACCGTCGACCTGCACGACGTGTCACGGTGGTGGCGCTGGACCCCGGGGGCCAGCTGGCGGCATCCGGCGGGACCACGCAGCACGATCGCCGGCAAGCAGCAGCATCCGGTGGTGCACGTGGCGTGGGACGATGCGGTGGCCTACGCGCAGTGGATTGGCGGGCGCTTGCCGACCGAGGCCGAGTGGGAGTTCGCTGCGCGCGGCGGTCGCGAGCACGCCACGTACACGTGGGGTGACGCGCCACACGACTCGGCACACCCGCAGGCGCACATTTACGAAGGTACGTTCCCGTCGCACCCTGCAGAGCCGGTCGCTGTCGGCACGTTTCCGGCCAACGGCTACGGCCTGCACGACATGTCCGGCAATGTCTGGCAATGGACGGCAGACTGGTATCGCCCCGACACGTACCTGCGCCGCGCGGGAGCGGTCGCCGTCATCGATCCGACCGGACCCACGGGAGGGACCGACCCGCGCACCGAAGGCGAGCCGGCCCGGGTCATTCGTGGTGGCTCGTTCCTGTGCAGTGACGTGTATTGCCGCGGATATCGGGTGAGTGCGCGTGGCACCGGGGCGCCGGATACCGGTGCCTCGCACATCGGATTCCGGGTCGTGGTGCCGCGACTCGGTCCGGGCGTGCCGCGGCGGCTGACAGGACACGGGCGACGCACATCCGGGCGAGAGCCCGCGTGATGCGTGGTCGGGGGCGGCGGCGTGCCGGTTCCCGGCAGGGAACGCCGAAGTCGCGCTGAACCCGGTGTGCCGATGGGTGGTCGACGCCACACTCGCGCGCCATCGCAGCAGCCTCGAGGCGCTTCACACCCGTCATGCCGCATTCATCACCCGCAGCTGGTGGGCGTCCGACCGGATCGACCACATCCCCGCGCGCATCTGTGGGCAACAGACGGCGGAGCGGGCTGTCGCACGCCGGCTCGAGCGAAATTTCAGGCCTCGGCAATCGCTGCGATGGAGACTTTCAGTCCTGGAATGCGAACAGGCATCCTGGCCCCTTGCCGGGCGGGCGGCTGGGACGGGAACCACCTGAGCCACTCCTCATTCATGCC